>DAOMFB010000299.1:0-4228 GCA_035429585.1 Thermoanaerobaculia bacterium | reverse complement strand
TCACGAGCGGGAGCTCGATGAAGCTGGCCTGGCCCGGGGCGTGGTAGACGCGCTGCGTGGCCTTCCGGTAGTCGTCGGGCTTCGCGTGGAAGATGCTCGGCACGAACTTCTGCGGGTTCCGGTCGTAGAGCGGGAACCAGCTGCTCTGCACCTGCACCATGATCCGGTGCCCCGGCTTGAAGACGTGGTTCACGGTCGGAAGGGCGAAGCGGTACGGGAGCGCCTTGTTCGCCTTCAGCGGCTTCGGCGTCTCGAGGCTCTCGCGGTAGCGGCCCCGGAAGATGTCCATCGCGACCGCCAGCTGGTAGCCCCCCATCTCCGGCTGCCCCGCCACCTCGTCGGGGTAGACGTCGATCAGCTTCACGACCCAGTCCGCGTCGGTGCCGCTCGTCGAGGCGACCAGGTTCACGAGGGGCTGCCCGCTGATCTTCACCGCCTCCTTCAGGTCGTCCGTCACGAAGACGGCCACGTCGGTCCGCCCCGACGCCTCGCGCTGGTCGTCCACGAGCCAGCGGCTCCAGGTGAACGGCGGGTCGTACCCGACCGGCTGGATCGGGCGCGCGCGGTACGGCACGGGCCGCGCCGGGTCGGAGACCCACTCCGTGTACGCCGCCTCGCCGCTCTTCGGCGGCGCGAAGCCCGCCGTCCCCCCCGCTCCGACGTAGAAGGGCGTCGGCGTCAGCTGGCAGCCGCTCGCGCACCCCGAGGGCCACGCGGGGAGGCGCCGCCAGACGTTGGTCCCCGTCTCGAAGGCCGTCACCGGGGGGAGGTTCGCCTTCGGCGCCCCCTCCTTCAGGTACTGGTCGAGGAAGGGGAGGAGGATCTCGCGCCGGAAGGTCAGCGCGGTGTCGCTCCCGAACCGCAGCGCGCCGAGGGCGCTGCCGTCCTTGATCTCCTGACCGTGGTACCACGGCCCCATCACGAGGAAGACCTTGTCGTTGGCCGTGTCCTTCGGCTTGATCGCCCGCCAGACGGCGGGGGCGCCGTAGATGTCCTCCTGGTCCCACAGGCTGTGGACGAGCATCACCGGCACCTTCAGCGGCTGGCCGGCGAGGATCCTGTCCACGGCCTGGTCGCGCCAGAAGGCGTCGTAGGCCGGGTGCTGGAGGATCTTCCGCCAGAAGCCGATCTGTTCCATGCCGCGGCGCCTCGCCAGCTCGCCCGCCGACCCCGCCTCCATGAACATGTCGTAGTCGTCGAAGTGGCTCGTCCACCACTTCGCCTCGTTCCGGCGCGTGGCCACCTGCTCGTAGATGTAGAGGAGGTTCTGCTGGCGGAACGCGCCGTTGTGGAACCAGTCGTCTCCCATCCAGCCGTCCACCATGGGGTTCATCGGCACGGACACCTTGAGCGCCGGGTGCGGGTTCACGAGCGCCATCAGCGGCAGGAAGCCGTCGTACGAGATGCCGAGGATCCCCACCCGTCCGTTCGACTCGGGGACGTTCTTCACGAGCCAGTCGATCGTGTCGTACGTGTCCGTGGCGTGGTCCACCGGCGTCGGGTTCTGCGGTCCGGAGAGGGGGCGGTTCATCACGTAGTCCCCTTCCGAGCCGTACTTGCCCCTCACGTCCTCGACGACGCGGATGTATCCCCCCTCCACGATCGTCTCGACCGCGTTGTCGTACCCGTCGAGGCTCGGGCCGAGGTGCGCGCTGTCGTTCCGGGTCGTCAGCGCCGTCGCGTCGTAGGGGGTGCGCGTCAGGAGCATGGGCGCCCCCTTCGCCCCCTTCGGCACGAGGATCACCGCGTGCAGCTTCACGCCGTCGCGCATCGGGATCATGGCGTCCCGCCGCTCGTAGTCGTAGCCGTTGTACGTCGGCTTGAACTCGGCGGGGGTCTCGCTGGGGAAGGCCGGGACCTTCGGCGGCGGCGCCTGCCCCGCCGCGGCTCCGGCGAGGGCGAGGACTCCGAGCAGGGGCGCTGCAAGGAACGGCATCCGGACGCGAAACGGCTTCATCGGGCCCCCTTCTCGATCAGGCGATCTCGAGCCAGCTGAACCAGACCGGGTGGTTCGCGCGGTACCAGGTCAGCACCTTCCGGATCGTCTCCTGCTTCTCCCGGGGGACGACCTTGTCGTCGAGGCGGTCGAAGTGGACGCGCACCGTCTCGCCGTCGTGCTCGAGCGCCTGCGACAGCATCGTCTGCAGCTCGTTCCGTATCCGCCCCGAGTCGGAGATCTTCACGGGGCGCCGCGTGTAGTCGACCCCGGACATGAAGCGGACGAGGAGCGGGCTGAAGACGTGCCGGGCCGCGTCGAGGGGCTCCATCAGGCGGAACGTGAACGAGATGCGGCTCGCCGCCTTGTGCGTGGCCAGCCGCGTCGTCACGCGGTAGACCCCGTCGCCCTGCTGCGTCACGCCGCAGGTGCCCGTGTACGGGTCGTCGCAGATGTATCCGGTCGAGGCGAGCACGTGCCAGTGCTTCCCGGGAAGGAAGTCGTCGGGGCGGAGCGCCGGCTTTCCGAGGGGCACGTTCGAGGCGGCCGCCTCGCGGATCGCCTCCGCGTACGACGCCACCTTCCCCGCCTCCACGTCGCGCCCCCCGAGCAGCTCCGCCACCTTCCGCCCGAACTCGCGCGCGGCCGGGTCGAGCTGCATCAGCTGCCCCTCGACGTGGCAGGGCTGCTCGAAGCTGGGGGAGAAGAGAGCCATCGAGCAGTCCACGTCGAGCACCTCGGCGAGGCTGGAGGCCTGCATCGCCTCCGCCGTGGCGGCGTAGCCGTCGCACAGGAAGACGTGCGTCGCTCCGGCGGCGTCCTGCCAGCTCCCGACGAGGAACGTCGGGGCGTACGTGCCCGAGTCCGTGAAGACCTCGGCCCCCGAAGGCGCCTTCCAGCCGGCGTCGACGAGATGCACGCCCAGCGCCGACCACTCCTCCCAGAGCTTCCCCAGCCGCGCAAGGCGGCTCTTCCCGCGGAGCGTCCAGACGTGGACGTTCCGCCGCTCGACGCCCGGGTAGGCGGCCTCGATCGCCTGGACCACCCGGGCCCGCGGCGTCCGGTAGTCGAGCAGGAGCGACGCCCGGTCGGCCGCCTCGGCCACGCGACGCGGCACCGTGAGGCACCCCATGTACGACTCGTAGGGGCGGGACAGGATGAGCGGCGAGTCGAAGAGGTGGAAGACGGCCATCGGCCCCGTCTCCTTCCCTTCGGCGAAGCGCGAGGTGTTCTCCAGCGTGTCGACGGCGGCGCCCCAGAGGGTGATCCCCCGCTTCTGCAGCCAGCCGTGGAAGTGCTCGAAGGTGTGCCCCGGCTCGTTCAGCAGGCGGCGGACGCGGCGGTCCACCGTCCGGGCCACCTCCGGGCGCCCGTAGACGCGGCCGAAGCCGAGGAGCGGGTTCGCCCCCATCTCGGGCGTCTCCCCCGCCTTCGGCATCAGCCCCTCGCCGAGCGAGACCATGATGGCGTGGTTCTCGGGGAGCGTCCGCGTCAGGTGCCAGAGCCCCTCGCTCATCACGTAGGCGCTGATGGCGTCCGCCCCCTTCTTCACCTGGTTGAGGGTCGCCTTGTCCTTCCCCGCCCCCTCGCCGTAGCCGCCGAAGAGGCGCGTCCCGAGCGCCGTGGCGGCCGAGGTCATGGCGAGGCACCGCGCGATGCCGCGCGGCGCGAAGGAGAAGGTGGAGACCGGCTCGGACTGGGCCCGCTCGACCTCGATGTCCTCGAGCCAGAGGTGGAAGCGGAGCAGCACGGGCCGCGTGTCGTAGGCCCACTGGGCGATCAGGTTCCGCTTTTCGATGTCCGTCATCGGGACTGACCCCCGATTCCGACGTCGTTCCGAAGGGAAGCTTCGGAACGAATCGTAGCAGCGAACGTCCGGCCCGGCCCGTTTGCCGCCCGCGCCCTTTGGCCCGAGACTCTCCGGCGTGAGTCGCCGGGCCCTCGTCGGTCTCCTCGCCGTCACGGCCACGGCCAGCTACCTCTGCCGCGTCAACGTCTCGGTGGCCGGGGCCCTGATGCGGAAGGAGCTGGCCCTCGACCCGGTCGTCCTGGGGCGGGTCTTCAGCGCCTTCCTCCTCGGCTACGCCCTCTGCCAGGTCCCGGCCGGGATGCTCGCCGACCGCTTCGGGGCGCGCCGCGTCCTCTTCTTCGCGGCGCTCTCGTGGGTGGCCGCCACGGCCCTCGTCGCCATCGTGCCGGCCGCCGCGGCGATCCCCTTCCTCCTCGGCGCCCGGCTCCTCCTCGGCGTCGGCGAGGCCGTGCGCGTCGCCGTGTCGGTCGGCGTGAACGAGG
>DAOMFB010000298.1:0-4235 GCA_035429585.1 Thermoanaerobaculia bacterium | reverse complement strand
GGCTCAGTCCGGCGCCTTCTAGAGGCGCTGGACGGCCGGCGGGAGACGCCGGCCGTCTTCCTGTCGGCCGTCCTGCCGGACCCGACGGGGTTCGGACGCGTCCTGCGCGACGCGGGGAGCACCGTCGTCGCGGTCGTCGAGGAAGCCCAGGCCTCGGAGCGCGAGCTGGCCCTCGACGAGGTGAACGGCGGCATCTACGCGTTCGACCGGCCCTTCCTCGAGGCCGCCCTCGCGCGGCTCGAGCCCGGAGCCGGGTCGTCCGAGCTCTACCTCACCGACCTCCTCGCCATGGCGGTCGAGTCGGGCCGCCCGGCCCGGAGCGTCCCCGCGGCCCCTCCGGAGGAGATCCTCGGCGTCAACTCGCAGGGGGACCTCGCCCGCGTGGAGGGGGTCCTCCGCGCCCGCGCGGCGGCGGCCGCGATGGCGGGGGGCGCGGCCCTGCTCCGGCCCGAGACGGTGACCCTCGACGAGACGGTGACCCTCGCCCCCGACACCGTCGTGGAGCCCTTCGTGACCCTCCTCGGCGCGACCCGCGTCGGCGGCGGAACGCGGATCGGGCAAGGCTGCGTCCTCCGCGACACGGTCCTCGGCGCGAACGTCACCGTGAGGCCCTACTGCGTCATGGAAGGGGCGCGCTTGGGGGACGGCGCCGTGGTGGGCCCCTTCGCGCGCCTCCGCGAGGGGACCGAACTGGGGCCGGCCGCGCACGTGGGGAACTTCGTCGAGACGAAGAAGGTGGTCCTCGGCGCCGGGGCGAAGGCGAACCACCTCACGTACCTCGGCGACGCCACGGTGGGGGAGGGGACGAACGTCGGCGCGGGCGTCATCACCTGCAACTACGACGGCGTTGCGAAGCACCCGACGACGATCGGCAAGGGCGTCTTCGTCGGCTCCGACGTCCAGCTCGTCGCGCCGGTGACGGTCGGCGACGGCGCCGTGATCGGGGCCGGGACGACGGTGACGGCCGACGTCCCGCCGGACGCGCTCGTCACGTCGCGCGCGCCGCTCCGGACGGTCGAGGGGGGCGGCGCCGACTACCGCGAGCGGAAAAGGACGAAGAAGAAGAAATGAGAGGGATCGGGGGGCGCGGGGGGGCGAACCCGGCATGGCGTCCCGCCCGGGCGGACGTCGCCCCCCCAGAGGACTGACGCATGTGCGGGATCGTGGGCTACGTCGGCTCCCGCGAGGCGCTGCCGATCCTCCTCGACGGTCTGAAGCGGCTCGAGTACCGCGGCTACGACTCGGCGGGCGTGGCGGTCCTCGGCCCGGACGGCGGCCTGCGCGTGGCGCGCGCCGAGGGGAAGCTCGGCGTCCTCGCGGCCCGGCTCGCCGGGGAGCCCCTCCCGGGGCGGTTCGGGCTGGGCCACACGCGCTGGGCGACGCACGGGCGGCCGTCCGAGGAGAACGCCCACCCCCACCGCGACGCCTCGGGGCGGATCGTCGTCATCCACAACGGGATCATCGAGAACTTCCTCCCGCTGAAACGGGCTCTTCAGGCTGAAGGGGTGACCTTCGCGTCTGAAACGGACACGGAGGTCGCCGCCCAGGCGCTCGGCGCGGCGCGCCGGTGCGCCCCGGAGCGCCCCTTCGCCGAGGTCGTCCGCGAGGTCCTCGGGACGCTCCGCGGCATGTACGCCCTCGTCCTCTTCTCGGCCGACGAGCCGGGGGTCCTCTACGCCGCCAAGCACGGCCCGCCGGTGGTCCTCGGCGCCGCGGAGGGCGAGGGCTTCGTCGCCTCGGACGCGACGGCTCTCCTCCCGCACACGCGCGACCTCGTCTTCCTCGAGGACGGCGACCTCGCGCGGATCACCGCCGGCCGGATCGAGGTGACGGACCTCGCGGGTACGCCGCGGAGCCGCCCCGCGCGCCGCGTGCCGTGGGACGCGCTGGCCGCCGAGAAGGGGGGCTACCCCCACTTCATGGCGAAGGAGATCGCCGAGCAGCCCTCGGTCGTCGCCGAGACGGTGGGGAACAAGCTCTCGCTCGAGACGGGGCGCTTCGACGAGGAGGCCATGGGGGTGCCGCAGGCGCTCCTCGCGGGCGTCGAGCGGATCCACCTCGTCGCCTGCGGGACGAGCTGGCACGCCGGGCTCGTCGGGAAGTTCCTCCTCGAGGAGATCGCCCGGATCCCGACCGAGGTCGACTACGCCTCGGAGTTCCGATACCGCGCCCCGATCGTGTCGGGGAAGGTCCTCGTCGTCGGCATCTCGCAGTCGGGCGAGACGGCCGACACGGTGGCGGCCCTCGCGGAGGCGAAGCGTCTCGGCGCGCGGACCGTCGGCGTCGTGAACGTGCCGGGTTCGGCCATCGCGCGGATGGTGGACGGCGTCCTCGCCACCCACGCCGGCCCCGAGATCGGCGTGGCGTCCACGAAGGCCTTCACGACGCAGCTCGTGGCGATCGCGCTCTTCGCGCACTACGCCCGCGTCGCCCGCGGCGGGGAGCCGCTCTCGGCCGAGGACCCCTTCGTGAAGGGGCTCTCGCACCTGCCGGCGGCCCTCGGCGAGGCGCTGGCCCTCGAGCCCCGGATCGAGGAGCTGTCGAAGCGCCTCGAGCACGCCCGCGACGCCCTCTACCTCGGGCGGGGAGCGCACTACCCGGTGGCGCTCGAGGGGGCGCTCAAGCTGAAGGAGATCTCCTATCTCCACGCGGAGGGGTACCCCGCGGGCGAGATGAAGCACGGGCCGATCGCCCTGATCGACCGGGAGATGCCGGTCATCGGCCTCGCGCCGAAGGACGCGCTTTACGAGAAGGTCGCGTCGAACCTCCGCGAGGTGAAGGCGCGGCAGGGCGTCCTCTTCGCCGTCGTCTCGAAAGGCGACGACGAGGTGGCGTCCTTCGCCGACGCCGTCCTCGAGATCCCGACGGTCCACCCGGCCCTCCAGCCCGTCGTCTCGGTCGTCCCGCTCCAGCTCCTCGCGTACCACACGGCGGTCCGCCGCGGCTGCGACGTGGACCAACCGCGGAACCTGGCCAAGTCGGTCACGGTGGAGTGAGCGGGCCGCCGGGCCGCTGCGCTACCATCCGCAGGCTTTGGACGGCCGGACAGAGCTTCTCGAAGGGCTGAACGCGGAGCAGACCGCCGCCGTCACGCACGGCGAGGGGCCGCTCCTGGTCCTCGCGGGGGCGGGCTCGGGAAAGACGCGCGTCCTGACGCGGCGCCTCGCCTTCCTCGTGGCGCAGGGCGTCCCGCCCGAGGCCATCGTCGCCGTCACCTTCACGAACAAGGCCGCGGGGGAGATGAAGGAGCGGGTGGCGGCCCTCCTCCGGACGGATCGCCCCCGCTCCTTCGTCGGCACGTTCCACGCGTGGGGCGTCCGCCTCCTCCGGCGGTTCGCGAAGGAGGCCGGCGTCCCGCGCTCCTTCGTCGTCTTCGACCAGGACGACCAGATGGTCGTCGTCAAGCGGGCGATGCGGGAGCTCGGCTTCCCGGAGAAGATGGCGACGCCGCGCTCGCTCCTTTCCCGGATCTCGGCGGCGAAGAACTCGGGCCTTGCGCCCGCGGAGTTCCCGCGGCGCTTCGGCGAGGCGCTCGGGAGCCGCCTCGCGGACCTCTACCGCGCCTACGAAAAGGCCCTCGCCGCCTCGTCGGCCCTCGACTTCGACGATCTCCTCGTCAGGTCGGAGCGTCTCCTCGCGGCGAACGGTGACGTCCACGCGCTCGTGACGCGGAGCGTCCGCCACCTCCTCGTGGACGAGTACCAGGACACGAACCGGATCCAGGCGCGGCTCGTGAAGCTCGTGACGGGGGAGGCGGGGAACGTCTTCGTCGTGGGCGACGAGGACCAGTCGATCTACCGGTGGCGGGGCGCCGACGTCGGGAACATCCTCGAGTTCGCGAAGGAGTTCCGGGGGGCGAAGACGGTCCGGCTCGAGCAGAACTACCGATCCGCCCCGGCCATCCTCGAGGCGGCGGGGGCCGTCGTGGCCGAGAACCGCCGCCGGCTCGGGAAGACCCTCCGGCCGACGCGCCGGGGGGGCGAGAAGGTCCGCCTCCTCTCCTTCGACGAGGAGCGGGACGAGGCGCGCGAGGTCGTCTCCCGCCTCGTGGCGGCGCGGCGCGGGAACGCGGCGCGCGAGGTGGCCGTCCTCTTCCGGACGAACGCCCAGTCCCGTCCCTTCGAGGACGAGCTCCTCCGGGCGAACGTCCCCTACCTCCTCGTCGGCGGGACGAAGTTCTACGAGCGGGCGGAGGTGAAGGACGCGCTCGCCTACCTGCGCCTCCTGCGGAACCC
>DAOMFB010000297.1:0-4263 GCA_035429585.1 Thermoanaerobaculia bacterium | reverse complement strand
AAGGAGCCGCCGGGTCGGGCCCGGGAAGGGGCGCTAAAAGACCCAGAAGAGGCGGAGCATGAACGGAACGACGACGTCGCGCGCGTCGCGCAGGACGCCGCCGACGAGGGAGGCGGCCGCCTCCTCGGGGGAGAGCGTCGGGATCACCTTCGACAGGAGCGGGATCCGCTCCTCGGCCCCCGGGTTGTGCTCGAAGTAGGCGCTCGACGTCTTTCCGGGAACGAAATGCATCACGCCGACGCCCGTCCCCGCGAGGTCCTGCCGCAGCGCCTCGGTGAAGCCCCGGAGCGCCCATCGCGCGGCCCCGTAGCCGGTCGCCCCGGGCCACGGCATCAGCGCCATCGGCGAGTTGACGTTCACGACGAGCCCGCTTCCCCGCTCGAGCATCCCCGGCAGGAAGGCCCGGGTGGCGAAGAAGGCGGCGAAGTACGGGGCCTTCATCATCGCGACGGCCTCCTCGGGAGGCGTCTCGTCGACGAAGAGCCAGCGTCCCGCCCCGGCGTTGTTGACGAGGAGGTCGGGCGCGCCGTGGACGGCGAGAACCTCGCGCGACAGGAGAGCGACGGCGTCCGGCTTGCCGAGGTCGGCCGCGACGGCGTGCGCCTCCCCGCCGGTCGCGCGGATCTCCCGCGCGAGGGCCTCGAGCGCGTCGCGCGACCGGGCGACCAGGACGACCCGCGCCCCTTCCGTCGCCAGGAGGCGCGCCGTGGCGGCGCCGATTCCCGTCGAGGCGCCCGTGACGACGGCGAGCTTCCCGCGGACGTTCATGGCCCCGGTGTCTCCCTCACGCGCCCGAATCTACGCCACGTCGTCCGGGACGTGCGAGGGAGAGGCGCGCCAGCCCGACGATCGCCGCGAAGTAGACGACGAACTCGAAGAATCCGAAGAGAAGGGCCGCCCACGGGCTCGCCTGCGCGAGAAGCGGAACCCGCATCAGGCCGCGGCTCATCCCCCCGGCGTGCCCCGCGATCGAGACGAGGCCTCCCAGGAGGCAGAACCAGACCGCCGGCCACCGTGCGGCCCGCGAGGCCAGAGCCCAGAACAGCAGGGCGACGAGGCCGAAGCCGGCGCCGTAGATCAGGGGGAGCCAGGGGCGCAGGGCCGGACGGAAGACGTGGCGGTAGACGTCCTCCCAGTAGAGAACCGACGCCAGGAGCCCCCAGAGAAGGGCGTAGACGAGCGCGGCAGACCCTGCGAGCCGCCACTTGAGCCGCCGGAAGGTCACGGGGGTGACGCGGGCGACGAGCAGAAGCAGGACGGCGTCGAGGCCCGCCGCGACGAGGGCGGCCCGAAGCAGCAGCTCCGTCGTCACGCGCGCTTCGCGCATGGGCGCCTCCGATTTCCATTCTCCTCCCGCGCGGAGGCGGCCGCTCAGAGCCGCTCGACGGCGATCGGAAGGGGCGACACGGACGTGCCGGCCGGGGCGATCTCGAAACAGGCTTCAAGGCGCCGGAAATAGGTCTCGTTCGGCTTCGCCTTCGGCCCCAGCTCCACCGTGACGAGAGGCTCTCCCTTCGCCACCGCATCTCCGGGCTTCTTCCGGATCCGGAATCCGGACGCGAGGTCGAGATCGTCTCCCTTCGACCGTCGGCCGCAGCCGATCTCGATGGCGAGGAGGCCCACCTCGCGGGTCGCGATTCGCGCGAGGACCCCCGCCCCCGCGCCGACGACGTCGCGCCGCTCGACGGGCCGGGGGAGCCGCGACGGATCGTCGCAGACGGACGCGTCGCCCCCCTGCCCGCGGATCAGCCGGGCGAACGTGTCGAGCGCCCGGCCGTCCGACAGCGCCGCGTTCAGCCGGGCCCGGGCCCCCTTCTCGCTCCGCTCGAGCCCGGCCTCGAGGACGAGGTCCGCGCCGAGGAGGAGGACGTTCTCCCGGAGGTCCGCCGGACCCTCGCCGCGGAGCATCCGGATCGACTCCTCGACCTCGTTCGCGTTCCCGACCGCCTCGCCGAGGGGCCGGTCCATCGCCGTGATCCAGCCCGAGGCCTTCCGGCCGGCCGCCAGGGTCGTCTCGACCAGCGCCCGGCCGAGCGCCCGCGCGCCCTCGGTCCGCCGCATGAACGCTCCCTCTCCGGTCTTCACGTCGAAGACGACGGCGTCGGCGCCGGTCGCGAGCTTCTTCGAGAGGATGGAGGCCGTGATGAGGGGGATCGACTCGACGGTCCCGGTCACGTCCCGGAGGGCGTAGAGCCGCCGGTCCGCCGGGGCCACCGCGTCGGTCTGGCCGATCAGGGCGCAGCCGACCGTGTCGAGGAGCCGGTCGAAGGCCTCCTTCGGGAGGCTCGTTCGGAAGCCGGGGATCGCCTCGAGCTTGTCGAGCGTCCCCCCGGTGTGGCCGAGGCCCCGCCCCGACATCATGCCGGACCTGACGCCCACGGCGGCGAGGAGCGGCGCGAGGACGAGGGTCACCTTGTCCCCGACGCCGCCGGTGGAGTGCTTGTCGGCGACGAAGCCGTGGCGCGAGAGGTCCCAGGTCTCCCCCGACCGCATCATGGCGAACGTCAGCGCCGCCGTCTCGGCCGTCGTCATGCCGCGGCAGCAGACCGCCATCAGGAACGCCGCCGCCTGCTCGTCGGGGATCGAGTGGTCCGTGACCCCGCGGACGAAGTCGGCGATCTCCCCTTCCGAAAGCTCCTCGCCCTCCCGCTTCCGGACGATCGTCCGGACGAAGAGGCTCATTTCGCGGGGGCCTCCCGGATCGACTTCCGGATCCGGTCGCGCCAGTCTCCCGCCGCCTGGAGGGCCGCCTTCACGTCCACGGTCCGCCACCCCCGGCCGTCCCACAGGACCCTTCCGTCGACGACCGTCAGCGAGACGTCCCCTTCCTTGGCCGAGTAGACGAGCGCCGAGGCCACGTCGTAGATCGGGCGGGTCCGGGGCGCGTTCAGGTCGACGGCGATCAGGTCCGCGGCCTTGCCCGCCTCGAGCGAGCCGGTGACCTTCTCGAGGCCGAGCGCCTTCGCCCCTTCGATCGTGGCCATCCGGAGGAGGTCCCGCGCGGGCAGGACGGTCGGGTCGAGCGCCGTCACCTTCGCCAGCTTCCCGGCGAAGTCCATCGCCTCCCACATGTCGAGGTCGTTGTTGGAGCCCGCCACCCCGTCCGTCCCGAGCCCCACCGTCACGCCCGCCGTCCGGGCGGCCACGACCGGCGCCACGCCCGAGCCGAGCTTCATGTTCGACTCGGGGTTGTGCGAGACGGCGACCTTCTTCGCCGCCAGGATCTTCAGGTCCTCCGCGTCGAGCCAGACGCCGTGCGCCGCGAGGACCCGCGGCGAGAGGAACCCGATCGCGTCGAGCCACTTCACGGGCGACGTGCCGTACTTCTCCTTCACCTGCCGCTGCTCGTCCTGCGTCTCGGAGACGTGGATCAGGAGCGGCGCCCCGAACTCTCCGGCGAGCGATTTCGCCGCGAGGAGCGTCTCCTTCGAGCAGGTGAAGGGGGCGTGCGGCGCCACGGCGGCCGTGACGCGCCGGTGCCCCTTCCACTTCTCGAGGAAGGCCCGCGTGACCGACTTCGACTCGTCCAGGTCCTTGTGCCCCGGCGCCGGAAAGTCGAGCCACGTCTCGCCGAGGACGGCCCGCAGACCGCACGCCTCCACGGCCGACGCCACGTCCGACTCGTAGTAGTACATGTCGGCGAAGGTCGTCGTCCCGCCCCGGATCATCTCGAGGCAGGCGAGCGTCGTCCCGGCCTTCACGAACTCCGGCGAGACGTTTCTCGCCTCGGCCGGGAAGATCGACTTCTCGAGCCATTCCATCAACGGCCGGTCGTCGGCGATCCCCCGCATCAGGGTCATGGCGGCGTGCGTGTGCGTGTTCACGAGCCCCGGCATCACGACCGAGTTCCGCCGTTCGATCCGCTCGGCCGGCTCCCAGTTCTTCTCCACGTCGGCGACCGCGCCGATGTCGAGGATGACGCCGTCCTTCACGACGATCGCCGACTCGCTCAGGACCCGGAACGCCGGGTCCATCGTCACGACGGCGCCCGCCACGATCACGAGGTCGCACGGGGCCTTCGGCGCGGGGGCGGCCGTCGGCGTCGGCGCCGGAGCCCCCGCGGGCTTCTTCTGCGCGAGCGCCGGGAACGAGAGGAGGAGGAGCAGCAGCAGCGTCCGGCCGGACGTACGAGGCGTCATGAGGGCCCTCCGAACTCGAAAGGATGCGGGAGGAGGTCCCTGAGGCGGCTCTCCTGGCATCTCCCGCCGGTCGTCTGCATGACGACCTCGATGTCGCGGCCCTGGTCCCAGAGAACCTGCCGGC
>DAOMFB010000296.1:0-4291 GCA_035429585.1 Thermoanaerobaculia bacterium | reverse complement strand
AACCGATGACGAAGGCCACGGCCCCGCGCTTGCCCGACTCGCTCGCCCTCGGCGGCCCGGGGGCGATCGGCGACTCCGGGCCCCACCCGCTCGCCCCGCCGGTCGACGTCGTCGAGACCGCCGCCGGCTGGCGCCTCGTCTTCGAGATCCCGGGAGCCGTCGCCGAGAAGACCGTGCTCGAGGTGAGGGGACGCGTCGTCGTCGTCCGGGGGGAGCGCCGCGCGACGGAGGGAGCGGGCGGCGTCTTCCTCCGGCTGGAGCGCGCCACGGGGCCGTTCGAGCGGATGCTCGAGCTTCCCGAGGACGCCGATGCCGAGCGCTCGCAGGCGTCCTTCCAGGACGGCCTCCTGACCCTCGACGTCCCGAAGCGGGCGTCGTCCCGGGGCCGCGACATCCCGATCCGCCGCGGCCCGCCGGGGGCCTCGTGAGCTCGAAGGAGCCCGGGACCGCCGGCGGCGAGACGATCGCGATCCCCGACGTCCTCCCCGTCCTCCCGCTGAAGGACGTCGTCGTCTTCCCCTTCGTCATCGTCCCGCTCTCCATCTCGCGGGAGAAGTCGATCGCCGCCGTCGACGCCGCGCTCGCCGAGCAGCGGATCCTCCTGCTCGTCGCCCAGCGGGACGCCTCCGTCGAGGAGCCGGGGCCGCCCGACCTCTTCCCCGTGGGGACGGCCGCGGCGGTGATGCGGATGCTGAAGCTCCCGGACGGGCGGATCCGCCTCCTGGTCCAGGGGATCTCGCGGGTCAAGATCGAGTCGTTCGTCGGCGAGACGCCGGCGCTCCGCGCCCGCATCACGCGGATCCCCGAGCCCGAGGCCGGCCCGGCCACCGAGGAGACCGAGGCCCTCGTCCGCGCGGTCAAGGAGGCGCTCGAGAAGACCGTCTCTCTCGGAAAGCAGATCTCGCCGGAGGTCATGCTCGTCGCCGCCGGGCTGGACGAACCGGCCCGCCTGGCCGACCTCGCGGCCTCGAACCTCGACCTGAAGGTGGAGGAGGCCCAGAAGGTCCTGGAGACGACGGCGGCGGCCGACCGCCTCCGGATCGTCCTCGAGATCCTCCGCCGCGAGATCCGCGTCCTGACCGTCCAGCAGGAGATCACGGGGGCCGCCAAGGGAGAGATCGACAAGACCCAGCGCGAGTACTTCCTGCGACAGCAGCTCAAGGCCATCCAGCAGGAGCTGGGCGACAGCGACGACCTGGCCGAGGAGATCGCCTCGTACCGGAAGGCGGTCACCGAGAAGAAGATCCCGGAGGAGGCGGGCGAGGAGATCGAGAAGCAGATCAAGCGCCTCGAGCGCGGCAGCCCCGACTCGGCCGAGAACGCCATGATCCGGACCTGGCTCGACTGGATTACGGGGCTCCCCTGGTCCGTCCTCTCGAAGGACAACCTGGACCTCGACCGCGCCCGGAAGGTCCTGGACGAGGACCACTACGACCTCGAGAAGGTCAAGGAGCGGATCCTGGAGTTCCTCGCGGTCCGGAAGCTGGCGCCGGAGTCCAAGGGGCCGATCCTCTGCTTCGTGGGGCCGCCCGGCGTCGGCAAGACGTCCCTCGGCCGCTCGATCGCCCGCGCCCTCGACCGGAAGTTCGCGCACCTCTCGCTCGGCGGGGTCCGCGACGAGGCGGAGATCCGGGGCCACCGGCGGACCTACGTCGGCGCGCTCCCCGGACGGATCATCCAGAGCATCTCCCAGGCGGAGACCTCGAATCCCGTCTTCATGCTCGACGAGGTGGACAAGATCGGCGCGGACTTCCGCGGCGACCCGTCGTCGGCTCTCCTCGAGGTTCTCGACCCGGAGCAGAACCGCTCCTTCCGCGACCACTACCTCGGGGTGAACTACGACCTGTCGCGGACGCTCTTCATCACGACGGCGAACATGCTCGACACGATCCAGCCGGCCTTCCTGGACCGGATGGAGGTCATCCGGCTCTCGGGCTACACGATGGAGGAGAAGCTCCACATCGCGCGGCGCCACCTCATCCCGAAGGAGCGGACGGAGAACGGCCTCCCGGCCGAGGCGATCGACTTCACCGACGCGGCGCTCCGGACGATCGTGCAGGAGTACACGCGCGAGGCGGGGCTCCGCGGCTTCGAGCGCGAGATCGCCTCCTGCTGCCGCAAGGTGGCGGTGAAGTACGCCTCTGGGGTGCTCAAGAAGGTGACGGTCACCCCGGCGCTCGTCAGGACCTACCTCGGCCTGCCGAAGTTCCGCCGCGACGAAGCCCTCCGGACCGACCAGGTCGGCGCCGCGACGGGCCTGGCGTGGACGGCCGTCGGAGGGGACGTCCTGATCGTCGAGGCGCGCGCCGTCCGGGGCAAGGGCCAGCTCCAGATGACCGGACAGCTCGGCGACGTCATGAAGGAATCGGCGCAGGCCGCGCTCACCTTCGCGAGGTCGCGGGCCGAGCGGCTCGGGCTCCCCGAGACCTTCTTCGAGACCCACGACGTCCATGTCCACGTCCCCGAAGGGGCGATCCCGAAGGACGGCCCCTCCGCCGGGGTCACCATGGCGACCGCCATGATCTCGGCCTTCGCCGGCCGGCCCGTCCGGAAGGACGTGGCGATGACCGGCGAGATCACGCTCCGCGGCGACGTCCTCCCGATCGGAGGGGTGAAGGAGAAGGTCCTCGCGGCGCGCCGCGCCGGGCTCCGGACCATCCTGATGCCGAAGGAGAACGAGCGGGACCTGACCGAGATCCCGGAGGAGCTCCGCCACGACCTCCGCTTCGTCTTCGCGGAGACGGTGGACGACGTGCTCGAGGCCGCGCTGAAAGCCCCCCGCCGGGCCGCGCGGGGACGGAGGAGCTCGTGAAGCGCCTCCCGCCCGAGGACGTCCTCGTCGGGAGGTTCCAGGCCCTGTTCGCGACGCGCCGCCGCGACGTCCTCGTCGGGATCGGCGACGACGCCGCCGTCCTCTCGGACCCCGGCCGCCTCGTCGCGACGACGGACAGCCTCGTCGAAGGGGAGGACTTCCGGAAGGACGCCGACCCGCGCCGCCTCGGCCGGAAGGCCCTCGACGTGAACCTCTCGGACCTCGCGGCGATGGGGGCCACGCCCCTCTGGGCCCTTCTCGCCCTCGGGCTCCCCCGCCGGACGGATCCCGCCTGGCTGGAGGCCTTCGCGGAGGGCGTGCGCCAGGCGGCGCAGGAGCAGGGCGTCGCGGTCGTCGGGGGCGACCTCTCCTCGTCTCCGAACCTCTTCGTCGCGGTCACGGCGCTCGGGCGCGCCCCCGAGAAGGGCCTGCTCCGCCGGGACGGCGCGCGCCCCGGAGACCTTCTCTACGTCTCGGGGACGCTCGGAGGCGCCGCCGCCGGCCTCCTGCTGACAGAGGCCGGATACCGGCTGACGGCCGAGGGGACCGTGAAGGCACCGGCTCGGAAGAGGCTCCTGCGGGCGCGCTCGACCGAGGTGGCCCGCCTGATCCGGCACCAGATCGACCCCCGCCCGGCGCTCGAGCTGGGGCGCGTCCTGGCGGCCGAGGGGGCCGCCTCGGCGGCGATCGACCTCTCCGACGGCCTCTCGCGCGACCTGCACCGGCTCTGCCGCGCCTCGGGCGTCTCGGCCTCGCTGGACCTCGCGGGACTCCCCGTCGACACGGGCCTGTCGGAGCTCCGGGGCCTCGTCCGCTTCGACCCGCTCCGCCTCGCCCTCTTCGGCGGCGAGGACTACGGCCTCCTCTTCACGGTCCGGCGGCGGAAGCGCGCCCTCGTCGAGGCCCTTTCGGCCCGCTTCCCGATCCGGGCGATCGGCGTCGTGGACGACCGCCACGACCCGGGCACCGCATGGCTCACGGCGGCCGCGGGAGAACGGAGGCTCCCCGACGCGGGCTGGGACCACTTTGACCGGTAAGAAGGGCTTCCGGGCCCGCTTCATGGAGATGCTCGGGCGGGACGATCCGCCCGAGATGGTCGCGGCCTCCTTCGCCCTCGGCGTCGCGATCTCGTTCACGCCGCTCGTCGGGTTTCACTGGATCCTGGCCCTGTCGCTGGCGGTCGTCCTCAAGCTCAACAAGGTGGACGTCCTCCTCGGAACCCTGGTCGTGAACCCGCTGACGATCGGTCCGATCGCGGCCGTGGCCATCCCGATCGGGCGGCTCGTCCTTCGCGCCGAGCGGGAGGCCCTCTCCCACCTTCCGTGGAAGGAGCTCCTCAACACCTCGTTCTGGGCCCACGCGGCGCCCCGGATGCGCGCCATCGGCCTCCAGTGGGCGGCCGGCATGCTCATCCTCTCCCTCGTCGCCGGCGCGCTCACCTACATCGTCCTCGTGAACGTCATCCGGGGGCACCGCGCC
>DAOMFB010000295.1:0-4302 GCA_035429585.1 Thermoanaerobaculia bacterium | reverse complement strand
GACTGGGAGCGCGCGATCGCGCTCTACCGGGCGGCCGGGCGGTTCGCCGAGCCGGCCCAGGTCCTCCAGGAGGGGGGACGGTTCGACAACGCGGTCTCCCTCTTCATCCGGCCCGGGCGGGGCGTGGCCGCCGCGCGGAACGCGGTCCGGGCGCGGCTCGGCCTCCCGCCGCGGAGCGGCGCCCACGCCCTTTGGCCCGCCTCGGCGTACGCGGAGATCGTCGAGGCGGCCGGGTTCGGCGACCCGAGCCTGCTCGTCGAGGAGGCCGAGCTCGAGGACGCGCCCGGGGCGTGGAGCCCGAGGTCGCGCGCGGCCTGGGCGCTCCTGATGCGCTTCCAGCTCGCGGGGGGCGCGGCGCTCCCCGTGTCGCGCGCGCTCCAGCCCGAGGAGGCGGCGGGGATCTGGGCCGGGCTGCTCTCCCGCCTCGGCGACTTCGAGGAGGTCGAGGGGCGGATCGTCGGCCTCGGCGTCTCCGAGATCTCGCTGAAGACGTCGAAGGGGCGGAGCGCGTATCCGCTCGCCGGCCCGGCGCTCCTCCACGGGGCCGCGGACGCGGCGCTCCCGGCCGGCGACCTCCGGATCTACCCCGGCGACCGGGTCCGCCTCTTCGCCCGGGAGGGGAAGGCGGTAGGACTGCTCCGCCTCCCCGCCCCCGCGGAGGGGACGAGCGACCGGGAGTCGGCCTGGATCCACTGGACCCGGCGCTTCACCGGCGCCGAACTGGCCGGAAAGCTCCGGGAGCGCGACGCCTCGCGGACCGGGACGGTCGTCCGGAAGGTGGAGGTCCTCGAGCGGGCTCCGTCGGGACGCGCCCGGAAGGTGCGGGCGACGACGGAGGCCGGGCCGGTCGTCCTCGCGGGCCTCGAGATCCGCTTCGCGCTCGGCCTCCCGGAGACCCTCTTCACGGTCGTCTCGGGGAAGGACGGCAGCGGCGCCCCCGTCTTCACCTTCTACGGCCGGGGCTGGGGCCACGGCGTCGGGCTCTGCCAGAACGGGGCCTTCGGCATGGCCCTCGCGGGGAAGAGCGCCGCGGAGATCCTCGCGCGCTACTACCCGTCGGCCGAGCTCGTCTCCTTCGGGTCGCTCCCTTCCGCCGCGCCGGCTCCCGCTGTAAGATAGCCGGGAAATTTGACGCCCCTGTCAAAAAAACTGGGGGCGCCCGGAGTTCCCATGTCGACCCTCCTACAGGAGGCCCCGCCCGCCGCGAACCAGCCCACGGGCTTCTCGCTCACCGAGGAGCAACTCGCCGTGAAGCGGATGGTCCGCGAGTTCGCCGAGAGCGAGATCGCGCCCCGCGTCATGGAGTGGGACGAGTCGCAGACCTTCCCGCGCGAGGTGATCGCCCGCCTCGGCGAGCTGGGGATGCTGGGGGTCATCATTCCCGAGGCCTACGGGGGGGCCGGGCTCTCCTACGTCGACTACGTGAACGTCGTCGAGGAGCTCTCGCGCGTGGACGGCTCCGTCGGGATCTCGGTCGCCGCGCACAACAGCCTCTGCACGAACCACGTCTTCCTCTTCGGCTCGGAGGCGCAGCGGAAGCGGTGGGTCGTCCCCCTCGCCGAGGGGAAGCTGATCGGGGCGTGGGGCCTGACGGAGGCCGGGGCCGGGAGCGACGCGAAGGGGACGCGGACGACGGCCGTCCTCGACGGCGGCTCGTGGGTCCTGAACGGCTCGAAGAACTTCATCACGCACGGCTCGGTCGGGGACGTGGCGGTGATCCTCGCCGTCACCGACCGGACCGCCGGGACGCACGGCATCTCGGCCTTCGTCGTCGACCTCCACCAGGACGGGATCCGGGCCGGGAAGAAGGAGAACAAGCTGGGCCTCAGGGCCTCGGACACCGCGACGCTCCTGATGGAGGACTGCCGGATCCCGAGGGAGAACCTGATCGGGCACCCCGGCGAGGGGTTCAGCCAGGCGATGAAGGTGCTGGACGGCGGCCGGATCTCGATCGCGGCGCTCGCGCTCGGGATGGCGCAGGGGGCCTTCGACGCCTCGCTGAAGTACTCGAAGCAGCGGGAGCAGTTCGGACAGCCGATCTCCGAGTTCCAGTCGATCCAGAACCACCTCGCCGACATGGCGACGGGGATCGAGGCGGCGCGCCTCCTGACGCTGCGGGCGGCCTGGCTGAAGGACCGGGGGGAGAAGACGACGAAGGAGTCCGCGATGGCGAAGCTCTTCGCCGGCGAGACGGCCGTCGCCGTCGCGAACCTCGCCGTCCAGATCCACGGCGGCTACGGGTTCACGAAGGACTTCCCCGTCGAGAAGTTCTACCGGGACGTGAAGCTCTGCACGATCGGGGAGGGGACGTCGGAGATCCAGCGGATGGTCATCGCCCGGCAGCTCCTCAAGGGGTGAGAGACTTCCCCCGAGTGACCGCCGCCCTCGTCCTGCTTCCCATCCTCCTCGCGGCGCCGAGAGCCGCCACGGCACCGAAGATGAACCTTCCCGTCCAGACGCGCGTCCTTTCGAACGGCCTGACCGTCGTCGTCTCCGAGCAACCGGGGAGCCCGGTCGTTGGCCTGACCGTCCTCTACCGGATCGGCTCCCGCCTGGAGCCGAGGAACCGGACCGGCTTCGCCCACCTCTTCGAGCACCTGATGTTCGAGGGGACGCCGAACGCCGCGAAGGGGGTCTTCGACCGGGTCTGCGAGGGCTCCGGCGGGACCAACAACGGCCAGACGCGCCCCGACGTGACGATCTACGTGGAGTCGTTTCCCTCCGCGGCCCTCGACCGGTTCCTCTGGCTCGAGGCCGACCGGATGAAGACCCTCGCCTTCGAGCAGGCCTCCCTCGACAACCAGCGGGACGTCGTGAAGGAGGAGATCCGGGTCAACGTCCAGAACGACCCGTACGGCCTCTTCGAGTACCAGGACCTCCCGAAGGCGCTCTACGACAAGTGGGAGAACGCCCACGACGGCTACGGCGACTTCCACGACCTCGACGCGGCGTCCGTCGCCGACGTGAAGAGCTTCTTTGCGGCCTACTACCGGCCGAACAACGCCGTCCTCGCCGTCGCGGGGGACGTCCCGGCCGCGGAGGTCTTCGCGAAGGCGGAGCGCTTCTTCGGCGGGATCCCGCGGGGAGAGGTGCCGCCCCGTCCCGACCTGGCCGAGCCGCCCCGCCCGACGAGCGCCGTCGTCGTGAAGGAGTCCCCGCTCGCGAAGACGCCGGCGCTCGGGATGGGGTGGCGGATGCCCGTCCGCTCGCACGCCGACGCGATCCCGCTCCTCCTCCTCGGGGAGCTTCTCCACAACGGCCGGGCCGCCCGCCTCTACGGCGCCCTCGTCGAGGGGAGCGAGATCGCGACCGAGGTCTCGGGGGGCTTCAACCCGTTCCAGGGAGGTGCGTGGTACGACGGGACGACGCTCCTCCTCTCGCGCATCGCCTACAAGCGGGGCGTCCCGCACGAGAGGGTCCTCGCGGCGTTCGACGCCGAGGTCGCCCGGATCGCGAAGGACGGGGTCCCGGCCGCGGAGCTCGCGCGGGTGAAGACGAAGATCCTCGCCGACTGGTACGCGAACCTCGAGTCGCGACTCGGTCTCTCGGCCGAGCTGGCGCAGGCGACGGCCTTCGACGGGAGGCCGGACGGCCTGCTCGAGTTTCCGAAGCGCGTCGAGGCGGTCACCGGAGCCGACGTCCGGCGGGCCGCGGCCTGGCTCGCCCCGTCCGCGCGGGCGACGGTCGTCGTGAGGCCGCCGGCCGGCGGAGGCGCGACGGCCGGGGGAGCGCCGTGAGGAGGCTCCTCGCCCTTCTCGTCCTCGCCGCCCTGCCCCTCGCCGCCGAGACCCCGAAGAGAGCTGACGCGATGATGCTTCCCGTGGACCTCCCCCCGCTCCTTCCCGAACGGCCGCTCCCCGCCCCCGACGTCGTCACGACGACGCTTCCGAACGGCCTCGCGGTGCAGGTCGTCCGGCACGGCGACGTGCCCCTCGCGGCCGTCCGCCTGGTCGTCCGGGGCGGTCTCTCCGACGACGCCCCCGGCGAGCCGGGCCTGGCGCAGCGGCTGGCCGAGGCCCTCAAGGAGGGGACGGCGAAGCGGAGCGGGCCCGAGCTCGCCGCGGCGGCCCAGGAGGCGGGGGGAGACCTCGCGACCGGCGCCGGCCCCGACGCCCTCGTCGTGGCCGTCTCGGGCCTCGCGGCGAAGACGCCCCTCCTGCTCGACCTCGTGGCGGACCTCGCGCGGAACGCCTCCTTCCCGGCGGAAGGGGTCGGGCGCGTGAAGGTCCTGGCCCACGAGCGGCTCGAGACCGACGAGGTGGGGCCCTCCTTCGTTGCCGCCCGGGCGCTCGCGAAGGCGCT
>DAOMFB010000294.1:0-4316 GCA_035429585.1 Thermoanaerobaculia bacterium | reverse complement strand
GTGGGGGTCGCCGGCGGCGTGGGGGGCCGCTTCTTCGCTCCGGCCGGCTCCGCCGAAGCGCCCCCCGCGAGGAGCGCTGCCAGGGCGAGAACCAGGCCGAAACGCGGCATCTGCGGAGGATACGCCGCGGGCGCGGACGGGGTTCTGCTGCCACCGGGAGGGGGGGCGGCGGCCGGAGCGGCGGCACCCTCCTTGCTGAGCCTCCGGCCCGGCACCCCGTGCGATGCCTTTATGGCGTCGTCTGCGGGAATGCCGAGAGCGAGCGTTATGACGACCGAAATCGCGACCCCCGTCCGAACCCCGGACCCGTCGGCCCTCGCCGGGCAGGTCCGGGAGAGTTCTCTCCACGTCAGCGCCCTCCTGGCCGAGATCCGGAAGGTCATCGTCGGCCAGAACGCCCTCGTCGAACGACTCGTCGTGGGCCTCCTCGCCGACGGGCACCTCCTCCTGGAGGGGGTTCCGGGCCTCGCCAAGACGCTCGCCGTCCGGACGCTGGCCCGCGGCCTCGACGCCTCGTTCGCGCGGATCCAGTTCACGCCCGACCTCCTTCCCGCCGACCTCGTCGGCACGCTCGTCTTCAACCCGAAGACGCAGGAGTTCGTGGCGCGGCGCGGGCCGCTCTTCGCGCACATCGTCCTCGCCGACGAGATCAACCGCGCCCCGGCGAAGGTCCAGTCCGCCCTCCTCGAGGCGATGCAGGAGCGACAGGTCACGCTGGGCGACGGGACGGCACCGCTCCCCGACCCGTTCCTCGTCCTCGCGACGCAGAACCCGATCGAGCAGGAGGGGACCTACCCGCTCCCCGAGGCGCAGGTCGACCGCTTCCTGATGAAGCTGAAGGTCGCCTACCCGTCGAAGGCCGAGGAGAAGCAGATCCTCGAGCGGATGGGCGAGACGACCGAGGCCGAAGCCTCGGCCACCGTCCGGCCCGTCCTCGACCCCGCCCGGATCCGCGAGCTCCGGGGCCTCGTCCGGAAGCTCTACGCCGACGAGCGCCTGAAGAACTACCTCGTCGAGCTCGTGGCGGCCACGCGCGACCCGAAGAGCTACAAGCTGGCCGAGCTGGCGGACTTCGTCGCCTACGGGGCGTCCCCCCGGGCGACGCTCGCCCTCCTCGCGGCGGCCCGGGCGCACGCCTTCCTCGAGGGGCGGGGCTACGTCGTGCCCGAGGACGTCAAGAGCGTCGCGCTCGACGTGCTCCGCCACCGCGTCCTCCTGACCTACGAGGCGGAGGCCGAGAACGTGACGAGCGACCAGGTCGTCTCGCGGATCCTCGAGCGCGTCGAAGTCCCCTGAGGACGCGCCGTTCCCATGCTGCCCCGGGAGATCGCCCGAAAGATCCACCGGATCCGCATCCGGACGAACCGGCTCGTGAACGAAGGGCTGGGGGGCGAGTACCACTCCGTTTTCCGCGGCCGCGGCATGGAGTTCTCCGAGGTGCGCGAGTACGTCCCGGGCGATGACGTCCGCGCCATCGACTGGAACGTCACGGCGCGCACGGGCGTGCCGCACGTGAAGAAGTTCGTCGAGGAGCGCGACCTGACGGTCCTCCTTCTCCTCGACGTCTCCCCGTCGCAGACCTTCGGGTCGATGTACCTGACGAAGCGCGACCTGATGGCCGAGCTGGCGGCGCTCCTGGCCTTCGCCGCCGTGAAGAACAACGACCGGGTCGGCGCCCTCCTCTTCACCGACCGGATCGAGCGCTTCGTCCCGCCGCGAAAGGGCGTCGACCACGCCCTCTCGATCGCGCGGGACGCCCTCTACCTCGAGCCGAAGGGACGGGCCACGGACGTCGCGCTCGCCCTCCGGAGCGCCGCCTCGCTCCTGAAGCAGCGGGCCGTCGTCTTCGTCGTCTCCGACTTCCTGTCGGCGGGCTACGAGAAGGCCCTGAAGACGCTCAATCGGCGCCACGACGTCGTCGCGCTGCCGATCACGGACCCCCGCGAGACCGACCTCCCCGCACGGGGACTGGCCCGGCTCCGGGACGCGGAGACGGGCGCGACGCGCGTCGTCGACCTCTCGGATCCCGCCTTCCGGGCGGCCTGGGCGCGGCGGACGGCCGCGCCGTTCCCGGCCCCCCTCGGCGTCTTCAAGTCGGCCGGCATCGACGCCATTCCCCTCCGGACCGACGCGCCCTACGAGATGGCGCTCGTGAAGTTCTTCAAGGAGCGGGAGCGCCGGAAGGCGGCCGGGCGATGAAGGGCCTCCTCCTGCTCCTCCCGGCCCTCGCCGCGCCCGTCGTCTTCGAGGTCGCCGCGGACCGGACCGACGTCTCCGTCGGCGACCGCGTCACGGTCACCTACTCGGCGCGGATCCCGGCCGGATCGACGCTGCGCCTCGAGGCGCTCGTCACGCCGGAGCCCCCCGAGGGGCAGCGGCCCCCGGGCGGCGCCGTCCTCGAGTTCGACGCCCCGCCGCCCCCGGTCGTGGGGAAGAAGGAAGCCGGGGGCGACGCCGTCTCCGTCCAGCAGACCGTCACGTTCATCCCGTTCCTGGCCGGGACCGTCGTGGTGCCCGGACCGCACTTCACCCTCGAGGAGAGACCCGGCGACGGCGCACCGGGCCGTCCGCTCGACCTGCGCCCCCCGTCCGTCACGCTGAACGTCGCCTCGCGGCTCCCGAAGGACGCGAAGCCCGAGACGCTGGCGCCGAAAGACGACCGGCCGGTCCGGCTCCCGGGGCCGTCCCTTCTCTTCTGGCTCGGCCTCGCGGCCCTCGCCCTCGTCCTCCTTCTCGCCCTTTGGTGGTGGATCGCGCGGAAGCGCCGCGCCCGGGCCGCCGCGGCCGGAGGCCCGCCGCCGGTGCCGCCGGGCGAGGAGCTCCTCGCCGACCTCGAGGCCCTCGCCCGCGAGGCCGAGGGGCTCGGAGACGACTCGCGCGCCTTCTACGCGGCGCTGACCCACGCCGTGAAGCGCTATCTCGAGCGGCGGCTCGAGGAGCCCGTCCTCGAGTGGACGACCTTCGAGACGATCCGCCGACTTCGCGAGAAGGAGATCGAGATCCCGAAGGAGGTCGGGTTCCCGGAGCTCCTCTCCGCCGCCGACCTCGTGAAGTTCGGCCGCGGGCGGTCCACGCGCGAGACGGCCCGCTCGCACCTCGGCCGCGCGCGCCTCCTCCACGACACTCTCGAAGCCCGCTTCGCGCCGCCGCCGGCGGCACGGGAGAGCGCGTCGTGACCGGGCTGAAGCAGGAGCTCCTCGCCCTCGTCCCGCCGGGGCTCTCCTTCCGGGACCCGGAGCTCCTGCTCCTCCTGCTCCTCGTCCCGATCGCCGTCTTCCTGAAGGTCCGGCGGGAGCGCCGCGGCGACGGGGCGCTGGTCGTTCCGACCCTCGCCTTCGTCGAGCCCGCGCGGCCGAGCTGGCGCGTGCGGCTGCGGCACCTTCCCTTCGCCCTCGCCCTGCTCGGGTACGCCGGCCTCGTCCTCGCCCTCGCGCGCCCCCGTCTCGGGCTCGAGCGGACGGAGTCGTGGACGGAAGGCGTGGACATCTTCATCGCCCTCGACGCCTCGGGCTCCATGGCCGCCGAGGACTTCAAGCCGAAGAACCGGTTCCACGTCGCGAAGAACGCCGTCCGGCAGTTCATCGAGGGGCGGAAGAGCGACCGCGTCGGCCTGCTGACGTTCGCCGGCCGGTCCCGGACGGTCGCGCCGCTCACCACCGACCGGCAGATGATCCTCGAGCGGCTGGGAAGCCTCGCGCTCGGAGACCAGGGCGACGGGACGGCGATCGGCATGGCGCTCGGAAACGCCCTCGCACGCCTCCGGCCGTCGAAGGCGAAATCCAAGGTCATCGTCCTCGTTACGGACGGCGGCAACAACGCCGGCGAGATCGACCCGGACACCGCCGCGGGGATCGCGAAGGCGCTCGGCATCCGCGTCTACACGATCGGCGTCGGGACGGTCTCGGGGCCGGTCGAGATCCCCATCTCCATCCGCGACCCGGAGACGGGGCGCGTGACGGAGCGCCGGGTCGTCGCCAACGTCGACGTCGACGAGCCCCTCCTCACGCGGATCGCCTCCGGCACGGGAGGGAAGTTCTTCCGCGCCACCGACGCCCAGGGCCTGGCCGACACGTTCGCCGAGATCGACCGCCTCGAGAAGAGCGAGATCAAGACGGCGCGCTTCACGCGCTACCGCGAGGTCTTCCCCCGCGTCGCCCTCCCGTCGGCCCTCCTCCTCGCGGCCGCCGGCCTCCTCGCCGCCTTCGTCCTCCCGGTGGTGCCCGAATGAAGGCGCCGGCCCTCGCCGCCCCCGCGCTCCTCCTCGTGGGCCTCGCGGCCGCCGTCCTCGGCGTCCTCCTCCTCGCCGCGGCCGCCCT
>DAOMFB010000293.1:0-4335 GCA_035429585.1 Thermoanaerobaculia bacterium | reverse complement strand
CGGGAGCTGGCGGCGGCCGCGCGTGAAGGGGGAGAGCGCGCCCGGGACGTCGAGGAGGCCCTGGCGGACGCGGAGGTCCTCTTCGAACGGGCCACCCTCTTCCGCGACGCCGTGGACCTCGCCCGGGAGGCGCTCGCCGCCGCCGCCGCTTCGGTCTACGGCGACTTCCGCCGCGGCCTCGCCGACGCCTCGAGGGTGATCCTCGCCTCGTGGAGCGTTCCGTACGAGGCGCTGGAGTTCGGCGACGCCCTCGCCGTTTCCGCCGTGGCGCGCGGCGGGCGCGTGACGACGAAGTCCGAGATCGACGCGTCGCTCTCGACGGGCGCGCGCGAGCAGCTGCATTTGACGGCACGCCTTTCGGTCCTCCGGTATCTCGGAACGGGCGCCCGGGGCGTGCCGCTCCTGCTCGACGACCCGCTGACGGGGACCGACGACGAGCGCTTCGTTTCCGTCATGGAGTTCCTCCTGACGCGCGTCCTCGCGGAGCGGCCGGTCCTCCTCCTCTCCTGCCACGGCTGGCGGCACGAGCGCCTGCCGGAGAGCCTCCCGCCGGAAATCCGCGAGCGGCTCTCGGTCGTCTCCCTGTCCCCCCCCGGCGAGGCGGGAACCGGCTGAGAAGACGGGTGGTTGCCGCCCGGGAAGTGTTCCCTTAGACTCCCGCGGTTCGCCCGGGAGAGCCGGGCCTATCCCCGTGGTCCGGATGCGAGACGAAGGCGGCGGCGCCGCGGTCCGTTCCGGCCCCGCATCCGGAGGTTCCGTCCGTGCAAAAGCCCGTCGGATGGCGCATCGCCCTGACGCTGGTGGTCTTCCTCGGCTCCATGGCCGCCTACTGGTGGCGCGGCCAGGAGGCTCTCAAGAGGTCGCCGCTCGCCCCGCCCAACCCGGGCCTGGGCGAGGTCCTGAAGAACGGCCTGAAGCTGGGGCTCGACCTTCGGGGCGGGATCCACCTCGTGATGCAGGTCAAGACCTCCGACGCGCTCCGCGTCGAGGCGCAGGACGCCCTCGAGCACGTGAAGGACGAGGCCGGCAAGCGCGGCGTCGCCGTCACGCCGGCCGGTCCGGCCGACGCGTCGGGCTTCGCTCTCGCGATCGACGAGAAGTCGGAGACGGCCAAGCTCCGCGACCTGCTCAAGACGGCCCTTCCGCCGAACGCGTGGGACGTCTCCGAGCGGGGCCGGGAGTGGAAGGTCTCCCTCAAGGACGTCGAGCGGCTGGCCATCGAGGACCAGGCGGTCCGCCAGGCCGTCGAGACGGTCCGTAACCGCGTCGACGCCCTCGGCGTGGCCGAGCCGTTCATCGGCCGACAGGGGACCGACCGGATCCTGATCCAGCTCCCCGGCGTGGACGACCCGGCGCGGGTCAAGGAGATCATCGGGACGACCGGTCTCCTCGAGCTGAAGCTCGTGGACGACAAGGGGGGGCCGTACCCGGCCGCCGACGCGGTCACCGCGGCCTACGGCGGGCAGGTCCCGCCGGACCTCGTGGTGGTCGAAGGGTTCAACGAGGACGCGGAAGCCCGGACCCGGACGCCGGTCTTCTACGTGCTGAAGCGGGCCTCGGTCATCACGGGCCGTGACCTGAAGAACGCGCGGGTGGGCCGGGACAAGTTCAACCAGCCCGCCGTCGAGTTCTTCCTGAACGCGGCCGGCGCCGTGAAGTTCGGCGACGCGACCGGACGGAACGTCGGCAAGCGACTCGCCATCGTCCTCGACAACCGCGTCCAGTCGGCGCCCGTCATCAACAGCCAGATCAAGGACACGGGCATCATCGAGGGGAACTTCACGCTGGAGCGGGCCGAGGCGCTCACGCTGGTCCTGAAGTCCGGCGCGCTCCCGGCCGAGATGATCAGCCTCGAGGAGCGGACCGTCGGGCCGTCCCTCGGCCTCGACTCCATCCGGCAGGGCGTCCTCGCCGCGATCGTCGGGATGCTCCTCGTCTTCGTCGCGACCGTCCTCTACTACCGCGCCGCGGGCCTCAACGCGGTCCTCGCGCTGATCCTGAACGCGATCATCCTGCTCGGGGCGATGGCGTGGATCAACGCCACCCTGACCCTCCCCGGCATCGCCGGCTTCATCCTGACGATCGGCATGGCCGTCGACTCGAACGTCCTGATCTTCGAGCGGATCCGCGAGGAGATGGACGGCGGCAAGGCGCCGAAGGCCGCGATCGACCTCGGCTTCAAGCGCGCCTTCGGCACCATCGTCGACACCCACGTGACGACCATCTCGGCCGCCGCGTTCCTCTTCCAGTTCGGCACCGGTCCGGTCCGCGGCTTCGCCGTCACGCTGGTCATCGGCCTGGCCGCCTCGATGTTCACCGCCGTCTTCGTGTCGCACCTCCTCTTCGACCTGCACTACGGGGCGAAGCAGAAGGTCGAGACGATCTCGATCTGAAGGAAGGCCCCCGTGCGTCTCTTCAAGAACACCAACGTCGACTTCCTCGGCATCAAGTGGTGGATGATCGGGCTCTCCCTCGTGCTCGCCATCCTCGGCACGGTCTCCCTCCTCCTGAAGGGCGGCCCCCGCCTCGGGATCGACTTCACGGGCGGGTCCCAGCTCCTCTACGCCTTCAAGGACCGCCCCGACGAGAACGCGATCCGGAAGATCGTCGAGACCGCGAACGTCAAGCTCGACTCCGCCCAGCGGTTCGACAAGCCGGAGAAGAACCAGGTCCTCCTCCGGATCCCGATGGAGCAGAAGGAGGGGCGCGACATCGCGGGGGAGGTGACCCGGGCGCTCTCGAAGGCGATGTTCCCGAAGGGCTCGGAGCCGGGCGCCTTCGACCTGAACCTGAACGGCGGCGACCTCCTCCTCGCCAGGCTGCTCGCCGAGGACCCGGAGAAGATCTCGAGCCGCCCCAGCCTCGACCCGAAGACCGAGTATCAGAAGACGGTGCAGGCGATCATCGCCGCGCGGTCCGCGAAGGGCCTGTTCCACTCGATCGACGACGTCGCGAAGGTGCCGGGCGTCTCGCCGGCCGTCGCGGCCTGGCTGAAGGAGAAGACGGTCGTCGGCCCCTTCACGATGCTCCAGGCCGAGAACGTCGGCCCGCAGGTGGGACGGGACCTCCGGCGGCAGGGGCTCTGGGCCGTCGCCCTCTCGTGGGCGGCGATGCTCGCCTACGTCGGCATCCGGTTCCGGTCGGCGTCGTTCGGGACGGCCGCGGTCGTCGCGATCATCCACGACACCTGGATCACGCTCGGCCTCTGCTCGCTCCTCTCCGTCGAGATCTCCCTCACGGTCGTCGCGGCGTTCCTGACCCTCATCGGCTACTCGATGAACGACACGGTCGTCGTCTACGACCGGATCCGCGAGAACCTGCAGAAGACCCGGAAGAAGCCGCTCCCGGAGATCGTGAACGAGTCGATCAACCAGACGCTCTCCCGGACGGTGCTGACCTCGGGCCTGACCTTCCTCGTGGTCGTCGCCCTCTTCTTCCTCGGCGGCGAGGTGCTGCGGCCGTTCTCCTTCGTCATGCTCGTGGGGATCATCATCGGGACGTACTCTTCGATCTTCATCGCCGCCCCGCTCGTCATCGTGTGGGAGGAGTGGAAGGCGAAGCGGTCCCCGAAGAAGCCCGCGGGCGAGGCCGCCGCGCCGAAGGGCGGCCGGGGGAATGGCCGGAAGGGGTGACGGACACCGCTCCGGGCCGGTAGACGCCGGGCCCTGCGACGTCTGCGGCGCCGCCGCGATGGAGCCGGGCCTAAACGTCAGCCTCCTGGGGATCCGGGCCGCGAACGTCCACGTCTGCCGGGGCTGCCGCTTCGCCCAGGTGCGGCCGCGCCTCGGCGACGACGAGATCTCCGCCCTCTACCCGACCGAGTACTTCCTCCCCGGCGGCTCCGACGTCGGCTTCAGCGGGTACGCCCGCGAGGCGCAGCGGGTGGAGCGGGACGGCTACTTCCTCGCGCGGAAGCTCTCGCGGCTCCTGCCGGAGGGCGGGAGGCTCCTGGAGGTCGGCTGCGGCCTCGGGTTCCTCCTCGACGCGCTCGCCCGGTTCGGCCCCGGCCTCGAAGCGGAGGGCGTCGACGTCTCGGAGTTCGCGGCCCGCTTCGCCCGGGAGAGGCTCGGCCTCGCGGTCCGCGCCGGGACGCTCGAGGGGAGCCGGTTTTCCGACGGGCGGTTCGACGCCGTCCTCCAGAAGGACCTTCTCGAGCACGTCCGGACCCCGCGGGCGCACCTTCTCGAGACGGCGCGGATCCTGCGCCCCGGCGGCCTCCTCTGGCTCGTGACGCCCAACGGCGACGCCAACCTCGCCCCGTACGCCGCCCTCGCCGGGCGGGAGCCGGGGCGCCTTCCGCTGCTCGAGCAGGGGCACCTCTCCTTCTTCCGGAAG
>DAOMFB010000292.1:0-4346 GCA_035429585.1 Thermoanaerobaculia bacterium | reverse complement strand
CGCGCGGCGGACCTCCGGCGCGCCGCCGACGGCGGGCCGCTCTTCCTCCTGATGTGGGACGCCGGCTTCTGGTCGCTCGTGTCGGGCGTCAGGAACCCGACGCCGTACGACTTTCCCCGCTCCACGGCGTTCGGCCGGACGGGCGAGGCCCGGCTCCTCCTCGACATCGAGAGCGGCCGCCTCTCCCGCGTCTGCCTCGCCTCGTCGTGGGACGAGCGGCTGCGGCCCGTGATGGCCGAGGACGGCGTCCCCCTCCTCATGAGGAAGGCCGGCCCCGCGGGTCCCTGCACGCTCTACGTCCGCCCCTGAGCGGGCGGCGCGTCAGACCGGGGCGTCGGGCAGGAGCTTCCCCGGGTTCAGCGTCCCGTTCGGGTCGAGCGCCGCCTTGACGGCGCGCATCGCCCAGAGGAAGGCCGCGTCGCGGCGGAGCGCCAGGAGGTCGCGGAGGATCAGGCCGACGCCGTGCTCCCCCGTGATCGTCCCCCCGAGCTGGACCGCCTCGGCGTAGATGTCGCGGACGGCGCCGTCGAAGACCCCCGGCGGGGCGGCCCCTTCCCGCAGAAGCCGGACGTGGAGGTTCCCGTCGGCCGCGTGCCCGTAGCAGAACGGATGGAGGCCGGCGGCCGCGGCGATCCGGCGCACCCCCTCCACGAGGGCGACGAGCTCGCTCCGCGGCACGGCGAGGTCCAGCTCGACCGAGACCCCGAGGTCGTGGATCGCCTCGGCGATGCCGCGCCGGACCTCCCAGAGCGTCCGCCGCTTCGCCTCGTCCGTGGCGAGCGCCACGTCGAGGGCGCCCGTCTCGAGGAGGATCTCCCCGGCCCGCGTCACGTCGCGCTCCACCTCCCCGTCCGAGCCGCCGTCGAAGTCGAGGAGGATCCGCGCCTCGGCCGCGGGGTAGGGGACGCCCACCCCCTTCTTCCGGGAGGAGACCTCCACCGAGGGGCGGTCGACCACCTCGCACGCGGACGGGACCAGCCCCCGGCGGTGGATCTCCACGACGCCGCGCGCGGCCGCCTCGAGGGAGCCGAACGGCGCGAGGACGGTCGCCCACGCGGCGGGCTTCGCGATGAGCCGGAGCCACGCCGCCGTCACGACGGCGAGCGTTCCCTCGCTCCCCACGAGCAGCGCGGTCAGGTCGTACCCCGCCACGTCCTTCCGGTTCTTCCCGCCCGTGACCGTGACGCGCCCGTCGGCGAGGACCGCCTCGAGGCCGAGCACCCACTTCCCCGTCACCCCGTACTTCGCCGCGTGCGGCCCGCCGGCGTTCTCGGCGACGTTTCCCCCGATCAGGCAGGAGCCGCGCGAGGAGGGGTCGGGGGGATAGAAGAGCCCCCTCTCCTCGACCGCCTCCTGGAGCGTCTGCGTCGGGACGCCGGCCTCGGCGACGGCCACGAAGTTGGCGGCGTCGATCTCGCGGATCGCGTTCATCCGCTCGAGGGAGAGCGCCACGCCGCCCCGGACGGCGAGGGCGCCCCCCGACATGCCGGTCCGGCCGCCCTGCGGCGTCACGGGAATCCGCCGCGCGTCGCAGAAGGCGAGGATCCGCGAGACCTCCTCCGTCGTCCGCGGCTTCACGACGGCGGCGGGGGCGTGTACGAGGTCGCGCGTCCAGTCCTTCGCGTACGCGGCGAGGTCCCCGGCGGCCACGGCGACGTGGGCGGGGCCGGCGATCGACGCGATCGACGCGAGCTCCTCCGGGGTCAGGTCGCGGCGGGCCACGCCGCGGATCTTAAGATCCCGCCATGACCACCGCCGCTTTTCTCGGCCTCGGCGCCATGGGCCGCCCGATGGCGCAGAACCTCCTCCGGAAGGGCCTCTCCCTCCGCGTCTGGAACCGGACGCCCGGACGGGCGGACGCCCTCGCGGCCGCCGGGGCGGTTCCCGCGGCGACGCCCCGCGAGGCGGCGCAAGGATCGGAGTTCGTCTGCACGATGCTGGCGGATCCGGCGGCCGTGGAGTCCACGGCCTCGGGGGCCGACGGGCTTCTCGCCGGCCTGTCGGCCGGGGCCGTCTGGCTCGACTTCTCCACGGTCACGCCGTACGCCTCCCGCCGCTTCGCCGCGATGGCCGGCGCGCGGGGCGCCGCCTTCTGCGACGTCCCGGTCGCGGGAAGCGTCGGGCCGGCCGCCGACGGGACGCTCACGCTCCTCGCCGGCGGAGACCCGGCCGTGCTGGAGAGGGCGAAGAGGGTCCTCGACGCCGTCGCGACCCGCACGATCCGCTTCGGGCCCGTCGGGCAGGGCTCGGCCATGAAGCTGGTGAACAACCTCCTCTTCGGCGTCGGCCTCGCCGCCTTCGGCGAGGCGCGGGGGCTCGCGCGGCGGCTCGGCCTCGACGAGGCCCAGGCGACGGACTGGCTTCTCTCGGTGCCGGCGCTTTCGCCCTACGTCCGGACGAAGTGGGAGTCCCGGCGCCGCGACCCCGAGGCCGTCGCCTTCCGGCTCGCGCTGATGCTGAAGGACCTCCGGCTCGCGGTGGAGAGCGGCGGCGGAGACGCCTTCTCCCCGCTCGTCGCCGCGACGCGGGACCTCTTCGCGCGGGCGGCGGCGGCGGGCCTCGGGGAGAAGGACATGGCCGCCGTCGTCCCCTTCGCGACGACCGCCGCGGCGCCCGGGAAAAGGACGCCGGAGGCGTGAGGCCTCGCTAGAATCGGATCGCAGCCGCCGGAGGAAGACGATGAGCACCTTTGAAGACAAGATCGTGGAGGACGCCCGGCGCGACCCGGCCTCCTTCCGCTCGATGGGAATCGACGCCCTCGTCCACTGGGCCGTTTTCGAGGCGGACCCGAAGAAGCGCGACGAGGCCCGCCGGGCCATCCGGAAGGCCGCCGCGCTCTACGGGATCCTCCCGGCCTCGATCCACGACCTCTACATGGCCGTCGGCCGCGGCGAGACGGGGGGCTTCACCGTCCCGGCCATCAACGTCCGGATGCTGGCGTACGACACGGCCCGCGCCATCTTCCGCGCCGCGAAGAAGCACGACGTCGGCCCGTTCATCCTCGAGATCGCCCGGAGCGAGATGGGCTACACGGACCAGCGTCCCGCCGAGTACGCCGCCGTCATGCTCGCCGCGGCGATCCGGGAGGGGCACGCGGGCCCCGTCTTCATCCAGGGGGACCACTTCCAGGTCAACGCGAAGAAGTACGCGGCCGACCCGAAGCCCGAGCTCGCGGCGATCGAGATGCTGATCGACGAGTCGCTCGCGGCCGGCTTCTACAACATCGACATCGACACCTCGACGCTCGTGGAGCTGGGGAAGGCGAACGTCACGGAGGAGCAGCGGAAGAACTTCGAGAACGCGGCGCACTTCACCGCCTTCATCCGCGGCCGCGAGCCGAAGGGGGTCACGGTCTCCGTCGGCGGCGAGATCGGCGAGGTCGGCAAGGACGTCTCCTCGCCCGAGGAGTTCCGGGCCTACATGGACGGCTACCGGGCGGCGCTCCCGAAGGGGACGACCGGCGTGTCGAAGATCTCGATCAACACCGGGACCTCGCACGGCGGCGTCGTCCTGCCGGACGGAACGGTCGCCAAGGTCTCCATCGACTTCGCCGCGATGAAGGCGATCTCGAAGATCGCGCGGAGCGAGTACGGCCTCGCGGGCGCCGTCCAGCACGGCGCCTCGACCCTCCCCGCCGAGATGTTCCACGAGTTCCCCAACAACGGGGCGTGCGAGGTCCACCTCGCCACCGAGTTCCAGAACATGGTCTACGAGCACGCCGCGTTCCCGAAGGAGCTCAAGGAGGAGATGTACGCCTGGCTCCGGAAGAACGCCGCCGACGAGAAGAAGCCGAAGGACACGGAGGAGCAGTTCCTCTACAAGGCCCGGAAGAAGGCGATCGGCCCCTTCAAGAAGGCCGTCTGGAGCCTGCCCGAGGCCGTCCGGCACGAGATCGGCGCCGCCCTGGAGCGGAAGTTCGAGTACCTCTTCGGGAAGCTGCGGGTCCCGGGGACGAAGGGCGTCGTCGAGCGGCACGTCCGGCCGGTCGAGGTGGCGGTCTCCGCCGCCGCCCACGGCTTCGTCCGCGACGACTCGGCGGGAGATTGACAGGGGGAACCCGGCTTCGGGTTCCCCCTCGGCGCTTCGCGCCGACCCCCTCCGCAGCAGAACCGGGCCCGGCGGCCCTACCGCCCGTAGCGGGCGCGGATCGCCGGCATCAGGTAGTCGCTGAAGGCGTGCCTCAGGTCGTACTTCGGCGCGAAGCCCCAGTCCTTCCGCGCGGCCGCGTCGTCCACGTCGGCGGGCCACGAGTCGACGATCCCCTGCCGCTTCAGGTCGGGGACGAACGAGATGGCGGCGCCCGGGAAGGCGTCGACGACGAGGTCGCGGATCTCCGCGGCCGAGGG
>DAOMFB010000291.1:0-4361 GCA_035429585.1 Thermoanaerobaculia bacterium | reverse complement strand
CGACGCATCGCCCTGTCGCTCGTCGAGCTCGACCCGGCGTCCGCGGCCGGCTACCGGTTCCTCGCCCGCGCCGCGGAGGCCGAAGGCCGCCTCGAGGACGCCTGGGCGGCCGCCGCGAAGGCGCACGCGCTCGACGCGTCGGATGACGCGTGGTCGAAGACGACGGCGGAGCTCGCGATGAGGACGGGACGCTCGGCGGAGGCCGTCGCCATCTACGCCGACCTGGCGAAGCGGGACCCGTCGGTCGTCCCGGCCCTCGACGAGGCGCGGTTCCAGTTTCAGGTGCAGAACCTCCCGGAGGTGGCCCGCCGGGCCGCCGTCTCGCCGCGGGTGACGCGCGCCCAGTTCGCGGTGCTGGCCTGGTGGCTCGTGCCCGAGGTCCGCGAGTCGCGCGTTCCGGCCGCTCCCGAGGTCGCCGTGGACGCCGTCGACCGCCCGGAGAGCCAGGCGCTCGTCCGCGCCATCGCCCTCGGCTTCTTCGCGGTCGCGCGGGACACGCACCGCGTCGGCGCCGACCAGGCCCTGTCCCGCGCCGAGGCCGGGGCGGTCCTGCGGCGCGTGGCTCTTCTCGCGGGCGGGGGACGGGACCTCCCCGAATGCCTGACCGACGAGCGCCCGGCCGCGTCCTCCCTCGAGAAGTGCGGGATACTTCCGGCGACGTCGTCCCGGACGGTCTCCGGCCGCGAAGCGGTGCAGGCGCTCGACGCGGCGGCCCGGGCGGGGCGGGGAGGTGACGCTCGATGATCGCGACGGAGTTGTTCCAGAAGCTCCCGCTCTTCGAGGGGGTCTCGCCGTCCGAGCGCGCGGCGCTGGCCCGGGCCGCGCAGCTCCGCACGTACCGCCGGGGAGGGGTCATCTGCCGGGAGGGCAAGACGGGGGAGTGCTTTTTCGTGATCGTCCGCGGCCGGGTCGCCGTCGCGGTCCTCTCGCCGGAGGGGCGGGAAGTCGTCCTCAACACCCTCGGCGAGGGGGACCATTTCGGGGAGATGGCTCTCCTCGACGAGGAGCCGCGCTCGGCGAGCGTCGTGGCCCAGGAGCGCTCGGAGCTCGCGATCCTCTCCCGGGACGTCTTCTTCGAGCTCCTCCGCTCCAACTTCGTCCTGACGAAGGGGCTCCTCCGCTCCTTCTCGCGGCGGCTCCGGCGGGCGAACGCCACGATCGAGGGGCTGGCGGCCCTCGACGTGAAGAGCCGGCTCGCCCGTTACTTCCGCGAGCTGGCCGCCACGCGCGGCCGCAAGGCGGGGGGCGGCTGGTCCGTCGTCGTCCGGCCGTCCCAGCGCGAGATCGCCGACACGATCGGATCCAGCCGCGAGACGGTCTCGCGCACGATGTCGCAGATGGCGGACCAGCAGCTCATCGTCCCGAAGGGCCGCGTGGTGTACGTCAAGACCGACGCGGGGGACGGGCCGCCGGCCGGCGGCGTCCCCGCCCGCTGACGCGCCCTTCATGGACCTCCGGCCCTGGACCCTTCCGAACCTCCTGACGTTCCTGCGGCTCGTCGCCCTGCCGTTCCTCATCATGACGATCCTCGACGGACGACACGGCCTGGCGCTCGTGATCTTCCTGGTCGCGGCCATCACCGACATCGTGGACGGCTACCTCGCGCGCCACTTCGGGATGGGGTCGCCGCTCGGCGCGTACCTCGACCCGATCGCCGACAAGCTCTTCCTCGTGTCGACCTTCGTCGTGTTCGCCCTCCGCGCGACCCCGACGGCCGTCCGCATCCCGGCCTGGCTCCTCGTCCTGACGATCTTCCGCGACGTCCTGATCCTCGTCGTCTCGCTCGTCATGTACCTCTCCCTCGGGACGCGCGAGTTCCCGCCGTCCGTCCTCGGGAAGCTGACGACCTTCTCGGAGATCTGCACGATCGTCGCCATCCTCCTGGCGAACATCGGCGCCCTCCCGCCCCTCGTGGCGCAGACCTTCTTCGGGATCGTGGCGGGGCTGACGATGGTGTCGGGGCTCCACTACATCCTGCGCGCCTCGCGCGGCATCGCGCGGCACAAGGAGGAGGCGGCGCAGCGGCCGGCCCCTTGACGCCCGGCCCCGCGGGCGGGTAAAACAGCCGTCCTGCCGCGTGAGCGGGTGTAGTTCAGTGGTAGAACGTCAGCTTCCCAAGCTGAATGTCGTGAGTTCGATCCTCATCACCCGCTCCATCCTCTCTTCCTGACCGGGTCGATACGAGGCGGCGGTTCCTCCCGCCGCCCGCGGGGGATTCGTTGCAACAGAGTCTCAGTCGTGTGCTAGCCTGCGGCCGTTCCTCCCGACACAGCCGGAGACCACAACCGGCGGGCCCGGCCCGCCCTCTTTCCGACGAAAGGAGCCCATGAGAAGCCTGCGCATCGTCCCGGTCGCCCTGGCAACCCTCTTCGCCGCCGGCACCGGCGGCGCCCAGCCCGCCGCCCCCCCGGCGGCCCCGTCCCCGCTCGTCTCCGTGACGACGCTGACGGTGAGATCCTCCGCGCTCTCCGAGTTCGAGGAGTACGCGAAGAAGGTCAACCAGGCGGCGATCAAGACCGGGGTCAAGCCGGCCAACTTCTACTCCGTCGGACGCGGAGGCCCCGGCTTCACGTATCTGGCGACGGTGCGCTACGGAAGCTGGGCCGAGATGGACGCGCGTCCGTCCGTCCCGGCGATGCTGGTTCGGGCGTTCGGGGAGGCCGAGGGGGGAAAGATCTTCAGGACCGGGACCGCCACGATCGAGTCGCTCTCGACGGTCGTCCTCAGGGTCCTGCCCTCCGTCAGCACGCCGCCGGCCAGCCTCGATCCGCCGGCGGCCCACGTCCGGATCAGCCGCATCGAGGTGAACCCGGGCACCGGCGGGAAGCTCGAGACCTATCTGGGCAAGCTCAAGGCCGCCCAGGACAAGGTCGGCGGGACGCCCCCGGTCATTCGCTATGCGGCGGCGCTGGGACCGCAGAACGTCTACTCCGTCGCCTACTTCTTCGACAAGTACGCCCAGTGGGACTCGGCACCTTCCATCCCCGACGTGCTGAAGAAGGCGTACGGCGAGGGCGAGGCCGCCCTTCTCGACGAGACGTCCCGGAGCTGCATCCGCAGCCTCGAGGCGTGGGTCCTGGACTACCGGGCCGACCTCAGCCGGCCCTGACCGGCCCGGAGCGCGGCGGCGCGCCCGGAATCGCCGCGGCGGTTCCGGGCGCGGCCGCCAGACCGAGCCGTTCCCGGCCGTAGCTTCCCGACTGGACGGACGCGCACCAGGCGGCGTTCGCGAGATACCAGGAGACGGTGGCCGCGAGGCCGGAGGCGAGGTCGTGCTTCGGCGCCCACCCCAGCTCGCGGCGGATCTTCGAGGCGTCGATCGCGTAACGGCGGTCGTGCCCGGGGCGGTCCGTCACGAAGGTCTTCAGGGCCGCGTAGGAGCCGATCCCCTTCGAGCGGAGCGCGGCGTTCCCGCCGGCCGGGCGCTGCCGCTCGAGCTCGGCGCAGAGGAGGTCGACGAGCTCGAGGTTCGTCCGCTCACCGGAGCCGCCGATGTTGTACTTCCCGCCCGGCGCGCCCCTCGCGAGGGCCGCGAGGATCCCCTCGCAGTGATCCCCCACGTAGAGCCAGTCCCGGACGTTCCCGCCGTCGCCGTAGATGGGGAGCGGCTTGGCCTCGAGCGCGTTCAGGAGCATCAGGGGGATCAGCTTCTCGGGAAACTGGAAGGGGCCGTAGTTGTTGGAGCAGTTCGTGATCAGCGCCGGGAGGCCGTACGTCTCGTGCCACGCCCGGACGAGATGGTCCGCGGCCGCCTTCGACGCGGCGTAGGGGGAGTTCGGAGCGTAGGGCGTCTCCTCCGTGAAGGCGCCCGTCCGGCCGAGCGACCCGTACACCTCGTCGGTGGAGACGTGCAGGAACCGGAAGGCGCGGCGGGCCGCTTCCGGCACCGGGGCGAGAAGGGCCCGCGACGCCTCGAGCAGCTCGTAGGTCCCGCCGACGTTCGTCCGGACGAAGGCGCCGGGGTCGTCGATCGAGCGGTCGACGTGGCTCTCGGCGGCGAAGTTCACGACGGCCGTCGGCGCCGTCTCGCGGAAGAGCGCGCGAACCGCCTCGCGGTCCGCGATGTCGCCCTGGACGAACGCGTAACGGGGGTGCGCGGAGACGTCCGCGAGGCTCTCGAGGTGGCCGGCGTACGTGAGCTTGTCGAAGACGACGACGCGCTCTCCGGTCCGCTCGAGCGCCGCCCGGACGAAGTTGCTCCCGATGAACCCGGCGCCGCCCGTGACGATGAGCGTTCCCATCCCGTCTCCTTCCTCCGCCGGCGCGCAGTCTAGCCCCGGTCCGGCGGGGCGGCGGCGAGGCCCGAGACGCCGCCGGAGACGATGAAAGCCATCACGTCGGCGCTCGCCGCGGAGAGCGGC
>DAOMFB010000290.1:0-4364 GCA_035429585.1 Thermoanaerobaculia bacterium | reverse complement strand
CCGCCCTCGGGGACGACCGCCACGGCGTCGTCCGGAGCGGACGGGTTGACGCGCTGCAGAGCGTCGGGGGCGTCGCTCCGCCGGCGGCGGCCGGCGACGAACGGTTCGAGGGTCGGCGCGGCGGACAGCGGTCGGGTGAACCGACTATAGCGGAAGGGATCGGCCGTCAGGCGCGCGGGTGCGTCCGGTCGTAGACGCGGCGGACGCGCGCGCGGGAGACGTGGGTGTAGATCTCGGTCGTGGCGATGTCCGCGTGGCCGAGCATCATCTGGACGGCGCGGAGGTCGGCGTCGTTGTCGACGAGGTGGGTCGCGAAGGCATGCCGGAGAACGTGCGGCGAGACGGACGCCGGCGGAAGGCCCGCCGTCCGCGCCGCCGCCTTCAGGGCGAGGAAGACCGTCTGCCGCGTCACCGGGCGCCCCTTCGAGCCCGGGAAGAGCCAGCGGCTCGAAGCCGACCCCCGCTTCCGGCTCCGGACCGTCTTCAGGTAGCGCGTCACCCAGCGCGCCGCGGCGTCGGCGATCGGCACCACCCGCTCCTTCGACCCCTTTCCCCGGACGAGGACGAAGCCGTCCGCGAGGCGGAGGTTCTCGATCGGAAGGGCCGTCAGCTCCGAGACCCGAAGGCCGCACGCGTAGAGAAGTTCGAGCATGGCCCGGTCCCGGAGCCCCTTCGGGGTCTCCACGTCGGGCGCCTCGAGGAGCGCCTTCACCTCGCCGGCCGACAGGAACTTCGGCAGGACGGTCCACCGCCGGGGGTTCGCGAGCTCGGCCGTCGGGTCGGCCGGGAGGATCCCCTCCCCCGACAGGAACCGGAAGAAGCCGCGGAGGGCGGAGGTGGCCCGCGCCAGGCTCCGGGGCGAAGCCCCCTGGCCCCGCCGGGCCCCGAGGAAGGAGACGATCTCGCCGCGGGTGACCTTTCCGAGCGGAAGGCCCCGGCCGGACAGCCAGAGGCCGAACGCCGTCAGGTCGCGGCGGTACCCCTCGAGGGAGTTCCCCGCCAGCCCCTTCTCGACGGCCAGGTAGTCCAGGTAGAGCGGAAGATGACGGACGAAAAAGTCACCGGCCGGTGCCCTGGTAGGAGACGTCCGTGTCAACCATTCCATTCTACGGAAGGCGCCTCCCCCGCGTTGAGGCGCCGGGCCCGTTCCGATCTCTTGAGACGCGTTCTAGACTACGGCCATGGCCGACTCGCTGGGGATCGTCGGGTACGACTCCTTCCACTTCATCGTGAACGACCTCGCCCGGAGCCGGCGCTTCTACGTCGACGCGCTCGGCTTCACGGAGGTGGCGCGCGCCTCCGCGGAGAAGGTGGCGGCCGGGGGCGAGGAGGCGGCGGTCTTCGGGGCGGGCCAGATCCGCGTCCTCGTCTCGACGCCCGCCCGGAAGGACTCCCGCGCGGCGCGGTACCTCCGGATCCACCCGGACGGGATCTCCTCGCTCGCCTTCCGCGTCCGCAGCGTCGAGGCGGCCTGGGCCCTCCTCGAGAGGCGGGGCGCGCCCTTCCTCTCGGACATCCGCGCGGCCGGGGAGGGGGGCGGGCGCTTCCGGACCTTCTCCATCGCGACGCCGCTCGACGACGTCACCTTCCGGTTCATCGAGCGGGAGGGGGCGTATCCCCGCTTCGCGCCCGACTTCGACGCCGTCGGCGACGGGAAGCCCGCCGCGAACCGTCACGGCTTCGCGACCATCGACCACGTCACCTCGAACGCCTACACGATGCTCCCGGTCGTGAACTGGTACCGGGACGTCCTCGGGTTCGCCCACTACTGGGACGTCGAGTTCCACACCGCCGACGTGGACGGCGGGAAGCGGATGACCGGCTCGGGCCTCCGCTCCGTCGTCATGGCGGACCCGGAGAGCGGGATCAAGTTCGCGACGAACGAGCCGATGCGCCCCTTCTTCCGGGAGAGCCAGATCAACCGCTTCTGCGAGGACCACCACGGAGCCGGCGTCCAGCACGTGGCCTTCCACGTGAAGGAGATCCTCCCGGCCGTCGAGGCGCTTCGCGCCGCCGGGATCCGGTTCCTGCCGGCCCCGGACCTCTACTACGACCGGCTGCCGAAGCGGCTCGCCGAGGTGAAAGTGACGAACGTGAGGGAGCCGATGGAGGCGCTCCGGAAGAACCACGTCCTCGTCGACGGCGCCGACGACAAGTACATGCTCCAGATCTTCATGCAGGACGCGCAGGCCATGTACGGCGACGAGAAGGCCGGACCCTTCTTCTACGAGATCATCCAGCGCAAGGGGGGTTATGGATTCGGGGAAGGGAACATCCGCGCCCTCTTCGAGTCGATCGAGAGGGGCCAGCGTCCCTCGAACGCCCTCGAGGTGGTCGGTTGATCGACCGGATGGCGGCGGGCGAGCTTCCCGCCAAGCCGCACACCGCCTTCCGGTCCCCGTCCGGGGCGCTCCGGTTCGAGGAGTGCCTGACCCGGAAGGGGTTCGACGGCGAGTTCTCGATCCTCTACCACGAGGGGCCGCCGATGACGGACGAGCGGATCGGTCCCTGCGAGCCGGGGCGGTTCGACCGCAGGCCGGCCCGGGAGGCGCCGCACCAGCCGCTCCGGCGGCGGCTCCTCCTCGGCGACAGGGCGCCCGAGGGGTTCACCCCCGTCCTCGCGAACGCCGACGTGGCGCTCTCGCTCGTGCGGCTTCCCGTCGCGGCGGAGAGCCCCGACGGCTTCTGCAACGGGGACGGCGACGAGCTCTTATTCTTCTTCGAGGGCGCCGGCGTCCTCGAGACCCCCTTCGGCGACCTCCCGGTCGGCGGCGGCGACTACGTCGGCGTGCCGCGCGGCGTGATCCACCGGCTGCGGATCTCGTCGCCTCTCGAGGGGATCCTGATCGAGATGCGCGGGGGCCTCCATCTTCCCCGCGAGTTCCGGAACCCCGTCGGACAGCTCCGGATGGACGCCCCTTACACGCACCGCGACTTCCGTCGGCCCGTCTTCGCGGGGCCGCGCCCGGGCCCGGGACGAATCGTCGTGAAGAAGGGCGACTCCTTCGCGGAGCGCTTCCCCGCGGCCTCCCCCTTCGACGTCGTCGGATGGGACGGGACCGTCTGGCCGTTCGCCTTCCCGATCCTCGCCTACCAGCCGCGGACGGGGCTCGTGCACCTCCCGCCGACGGTCCACTCGACGTTCGCGGGGCGGGGGGCGCTGATCTGCTCCTTCGTCCCGCGCGTGATCGACACGCATCCGGAGGCCATCCCCTGTCCCTACCCGCACACCTCCGTCGACTGCGACGAGGTCATCTACTACGTCCGAGGCAACTTCACGAGCCGGCGCGGCGTCGGCCCCCGGGCGCTCTCCCTCCACCCGGCCGGGGTCCCGCACGGCCCGCACCCGGGGGCCTACGAGGCGTCGATCGGCACCCGTTCGACGGACGAACTGGCCGTCATGATGGACGCCTTCCTCCCCCTCGGGCTGACGCCGGAAGCCCTCGCCCTCGAGGACCCCGCGTACCACGACTCCTGGCGGGGCTGAGGCCTCCCCCCCCGTTCACCACCCCAGCCGCTCGGCGGCGTGGGCCAGCATCTTCCGCCACCAGACCGGCTCGTGGGTGACGTCGGTCCCCCAGATGTCGAGCGTGTGGGGGATCCCCTTGGAGCTGAGGATCGACGAGAGGCCGAAGGAGGAGTCGGGCATCTCGTAGGGTCCGCGCCCGGTCACGAGGTAGACGGCCGTGTCGTCCCGGAGGCGGTCGAGGTACTTCCCCTCGAGCCGCGGCAGGTACCACGCCGGGTTGTTGTAGTAGCAGTTGTCGTCGCTGTAGCCGCGGAGGAGGTTGGGAGCGAGATCGAAGAACCCGCTCATCGCGACGAGAGCGTCGAAGAGGTCGGGCCGACGGAAGAAGGCGTTGGAGGCGTGGAAGGCCCCGAAGCTGGCTCCGGCGACGGCGATCCGGACGTCGGGGTCCGGGGAGCCGGCCCGGACCCGCGGGACGACCTCCTCCTCGAGAAACGTCGAATAGAGGGCCTGCTGGCGGGCCTGCTCCTCGATCGACACGTCCGAGTTCGACCAGGCGCGCCGGTTGATCGTGTCGATCGCGGCGACGCGGAGTCGTCCCGCGAGAAGGAGCGGCTCCACGGCCTTGACGAGGCCGGCGTCCTCGGCGTCGAGATGGTCTCCCGTCGCCGACGGGAAGAGCACGAGGGGCCGCCCCGCGGACCCGTAGAAGGCGATCGCCGTCGGCTCCCCCAGCGTGGCGCTCTCGAACTCCTCGACCCGCCGCGGGAGGGCCGGGTCGAGAGGCTCCGGAATCAGCGTCCCGTGAACGTTGCTGAGCGTCTTGCGAGAAATGCCGCCACCCCCTCCTTCATGTCCTCGGTCCCGGCCGCGAGGCCGAAGAGAGCCGCTTCGT
>DAOMFB010000289.1:0-4377 GCA_035429585.1 Thermoanaerobaculia bacterium | reverse complement strand
GTTTGATCGCGCGGGGCGGCTCCCTCACTGGGGCGACTAGAGGCCGCGTCCGCGCGCCCCGGCCCCTCGTGGCGGGTCTCTCCGGAGGTCTCGCCCTCGCGGCGCTCCTGTCCGCCGCCGCGTCCGGCGCCTCGCTTCCCGGCCGGGACGGGGTCGTGCTCTACCGGAAGAAGTGCGGCGGCTGTCACCGCCCTTACGCCCCGAGCGAGATCCGGCCGGAGAAGTGGCAGAAGGTCCTACCGGAGATGCTGATCCGGGCGAAGCTCAGCCCGGACGAGTCCGAGAGGATCCGCCGCTACCTCGAGCCGGACATCGCCCCGTCCCACGGCGCCGATCCGTCCGCCCGCTGACGATCCGTAGACTCGGGGCATGCCGCCGCCCGCCGTCGGACGGTTCGCTCCCTCCCCCACCGGGCCGCTCCACCTCGGGAGCCTCGTGGCGGCCGTCGGCTCGTGGCTCTTCGCCCGGTCCGCCGGCGGCGCGTGGCTCGTCCGGATGGAGGACCTCGACGCGGCGCGGGTCGTCCCCGGCGCGGCGGACGAGATCCTCCGGACGCTCGAGCGGTACGGCCTCACCTGGGACCGGGACGTCGTCTTCCAGTCCGGGCGTCTCGGGCACTACGAGGCGGCGCTGGAAGATCTCCTGGGAAAGAGAATGGCCTACGCCTGTGCCTGTACGCGGGCGGACGTCGCCAGATCGGGCTCCGCGCCGGACCGCGGGGATCCCGTCCCGAAGGGCGCCTATCCCGGAACGTGTCGTGCGGGTCTGCCGGCGGGAAGGAAAGCGCGGTCCTTCCGCTTCCGCGTTCCCTCCGGCGTCTTCACCTTCGAGGATCGCCTCCTCGGCAACGTCTCCGAAGACGTTGCCGCCGTGGTCGGCGACTTCGTCGTGAAGCGCGCCGACGGCCCGTTCGCCTACCAGCTCGCCGTCGTCGTGGACGACGCCGCGCAGGGGGTCACCGAGGTCGTCCGCGGCGCGGACCTCCTCTCCTCCACGGCGCGGCAGGTCGCTCTCCAGCGCGCGCTCGGGGTCCCGACGCCGTCGTACGCCCACCTCCCGCTCGTCCTCGGCCCCGACGGGTCGAAGCTCGGCAAGCGGGACGGGGCGCTCCCTCTTTCGCGGCAGGACGAGGCGCGGGTCCCCGCGACGCTGGCCCTCGCGCTCCGGATCCTCGGGCAGGCGCCCGCGGACGGGCCACCGGGCGAGATGCTCCGCGAGGCGCTCCGGCGCTTCGACCCGCGCGCGATCCCCCGCGCGCCGCACCGGAGCGCCGCCCGCTAGCCGCGGCGGCCGAAGGCCTTCCGGAGTTCGCGGATCGTCGCGTCGAGCCGCTCGACCGGCTCGTGGTAGAGGAGCTTCCGGACCGAGGCGATCTCGCGCTCGAACTGGATCAGCGCCCCCTCCCCTTCCGGGTTCCCGGCCTGGATCATCCGGGTCAGCTCGGCTTCCTGGTCGAGGATCGGCCCGATCAGCTCCACGAGGCGGCGGAACGACGTCGACGCCCGCCCCTCGAGGCCGCGGGGGGAGACCTCCATGGCGGCCAGCGCGGCCGCCGCGCCGAGCGCGAGGGCGTGGGTCAACCCCATCGTCCGCGCGATCCAGGGGTCGTGCTCGCCGACGGGCATCGTCGCGATCCGGAGGCCGGCTCCCTCGAAGAGGGCGCGGGCGCGACGCGCGGCCGTCGCGTCGCCGCAGTCGCAGACGATCAGGTCGTGCCCGCGGAACGTCCGGATCGTCGGACCGAACATCGGGTGGACCGACGCGACGGAGACGCCGCCGAGACGCGCCGCCTCGAGGACGGGAAGGAGCGGGGCCTTCACCGACGCGATGTCGAGCACGAGGCCCTTCGGCTTCTCCGTCGCCACGGCGGCCAGCGCCTCGGCGGACCGCGAGAGGGAGGCGGCCACGACGACGACGTCGGCCGTCGCGGCCTCCGCGAGCGGCGCCCGGCGGAAGCCCGGCACCTCGCCCGCCGGATCGCAGATCGCGACGGCGAACCCGTGCCGCCGGAAGAACCGGGCCAGGAGGCGGCCCATCCGCCCGGCGCCGCCGACCAGGAGGAGGCTCTTCCCTCTCTTCTTCGCCACGTTCACCCCCGCGCGACGCGCAGGAACCTCTTTCCGAGCCGGATGAGGCGCGTCCCGTCCGCGCCGAACGCCACGGCCTCGGAGGGATTCTCCACCTTCTGCCACGCCGTCCCGTCGTCGGAGACCGCGACGGCCCCCTCGCGGATCTTCTGCCGCGCCACGTTCCGGCTCGGCGCGAGCCCGACGGCGGCGAGGAGGGCGGCCACGTTCTCGGGGAGGGGCTCCGGGACCGTCACCGTCTCGGCCTGAACGGCGCCCCCGGCGCCCGCGAAGCGCCGGCCGAACTCCTCCTCGGCCCTCCCTGCGGCCTCCTCGCCGTGGAAGTCGGCCACGAGGCGGCGGGCGATCCGCATCTTCGCGGCCTTGGGGTGGAGTGCCCCGGAGGCCACCTCGGCCTTCAGCGCCTCGATCTCGACCGGGCGGAGGTCCGTCAGGAGGGTCCAGTAGCTCCACATCGTCGTGTCGGAGATCGACATCACCTTGCCGTAGATCTCGTCGGCCGGCTCGGCGACGCCGACCTGGTTGCCGAGCGACTTCGACATCTTCTCGACGCCGTCGGTCCCGACGAGGAGCGGCAGCGTCATGACGACCTGCGGCTCCTGGCCCCACTCGCGCATCAGGTCGCGCCCCACGAGGAGGTTGAAGAGCTGGTCCGTGCCCCCGAGCTCGACGTCCGTCTGGAGAGCCACCGAGTCGTACCCCTGGCAGAGCGGGTAGAGGAGCTCGTGGACGGCGATCGGCTTCTGCGCCGCGAAGCGCTTGGCGAAGTCGTCCCGCTCGAGGAGGCGGGCCACCGTGTACTTCGCCGCCAGCCGGATCATCCCCTCGGCGCCGAGCGCCGAGAGCCACCGGGAGTTGAAGTCGACGACCGTCGTCTCCGGATCGAGGATCTTGAAGACCTGCGCCTTGTAGGTCTCGGCGTTGGCCAGGACCTCGTCGTGCGTCAGCTGCGGCCGCGTGGCCTTCTTCCCCGTCGGGTCGCCGATCATCCCGGTGAAGTCGCCGATCAGGAAGACGACCTCGTGCCCCAGCTCCTGGAAGTGGCGCATCTTCCGGAAGACGACGGTGTGGCCGAGGTGGAGGTCGGGGGCGGACGGGTCGAATCCGACCTTCACGCGGAGCGGCTTGCCGGTCTTCAGCGAGCGCGCCAGCTTCTTCTCCAGCTCCTCGAGCTGGACGCAGGCCTCGGTCCCCTTCAGGAGGAGGTCGGGCTGCTCGGGGACGGGAGGGAAGGGAGGCATCCGCCGGATTGTAGGAGACGCGCCGCCGCGGGGACCGGCGCGCCCGCGGGCCGGACGAAACGCTCCTCGAGCGCCCAGGCCGCTCCCGCGAGCCCCGCGAGCGCGGCGAGGAGCGTGATCCGGGCCGCCGTCCTCCCGGAGAGGGCGAGCCGCGGGCGCCGTGAGACGAGGAGGAAGAGCGCCGGAGGCGCGAGCGGGATGAAGTACCTCCCCTGGATCCCCTCGATCCCGCGCGCCCCGGCCGGCGTGTGGAGGACGTACATCGCGAGGGCGATCGAGAGGGCGCCGGCCCCGAGGACGGCGAGGAGGCCGATCCGCCACCAGCGCGCGAGGCGGAGAGGGGCGCTCGCGTCCGCGAGGACGAGGAGGAGGAGCGCCGCGGCCGGGACGAGAAGGAGGGTGGCCGGGATCCGGACGTCGAGCCAGCCGAGCTGCCCCAGGAACTCGCGGACGTTTCGGGCTCCGTGCGTCGCCACCTCCGTCGCGGCCGCCGCGAGGAACCGCCCCGGCTCGTGGAGAAGCGTCCGCAGCTGGCCCGCGGAGTCGACCGGTACGTCGAGGCGCGGCGGAACCGGCACGCCGCGACGCGCGAGCGACCACCCCGCCGCCAGGACCGCCCCGAGCAGCAGGGCCGTCCACGCGAGCCTCCGCCCGGCGCGGGGGCGCGCCGGCACGACGAGAAGGAGCGGCAGGAGCACCGCGTAGCCTTTGCAGAGGGCGAGCGCGGCCGTGGTGGCCAGGACGAGAGCGGCGAGGCGTCGCGGCGGCGGGCTCTCCCCGTCCGCCGCGAGCCGGAGGACGAGCGCGAAGAAGAGGAACGCGAGGGCGTTCGTCACGCTGTCGGCGGTCACTCCCGACCGTTGGAACGAGATCATCGGCGTCAGGGCGAGAAGGGCGAGCGGCCACCGGAACGTCGGGGCCAGCTTCAGCGCGAGGGCGTGAAGGATCGTCGCGGCGAGGAGCGTGGCGAGGCGGCCCGCGTAGAGGAGACCGAGGGGCGACCACGACGCGGCCTTCAGCGATCCCGGGGGCGGCATCGGGAAGGGCCG
>DAOMFB010000288.1:0-4378 GCA_035429585.1 Thermoanaerobaculia bacterium | reverse complement strand
GGCGTCCGAGGCGGACCGGACGCGCCGGGGGGTCATCCTCGAGACGATCCGGGTCTACCTCGCGGCGTATCGGGCCCGCGCTCTCGCCGAGGCGCTGGAGGCGAACCGGGAGAGCCTTTCCGGAATCGTCAGGATCCTCGTCCGCCGCGTGGCGGAGGGGTGGTCCGCCGAGGCGGCGCTCCTTCGGTTCCGCGCCGAGCTGGCGCGGGCCGAGGAGGCGCTCCTGAGGGTCCGGCTCGAGAGGGACCGCGAGCTGCGGCTCCTCGCCGCGATCCTCGGGGAGCCGGGTCCGGTTCCGGCCGCACGGCTCGCCCCGCCCCCCGTTCCCTCGATTCCGGAAGGGGACGCGGACGGACTGTCTCAGTCCGCGCTCGCACGCCGCCCGGAGGTGGCCGCGGCCCGGGCCCGCGCCGCCCAGGCGCGCGAGGCCGCCCGGCTCGAGCGGGCGCGCCGGATCCCGACCGTGGACCGCACGGCCGGATACCAGCGGAGCAACGGCCTCGACGCGGGGACGGCGGCCCTCGTCGTCCCCCTCCCGCTCTTCGACATGAACGCGGGGAACGTCGCCCGGGCCGAAGCCGAGGAGAGGGCGGCGGGGGCGGAGCTGGCCTCGCTGGAGGCGCGTCTTCTCGCCGAGGGCGCCGCGCAGATCGCCGCCGCCCGCGAGCTTCGGGCACGGGCCCTCACGGTGGAGGAGGACCTCGTTCGGCCGGCCGAGGGAGCGCGCGACGCGGCGACCGCCGCGTTCCGCGAGGGGGCCGCGGACGTCCTCCGGCTCGTGGACGCGCGGCGCCTCTACCTCGAAGCCCGCCGCGAAGCGCTCGACCTGACCGCCGAAGCGATCCTCGGCTCGGCCGAGGTTCGCCTGATGCTCGGAGAGGAGGCGATGCCATGAGCGAGAACCCCGGACCCGGCCTCTCCTGGTGGCGGCGCTTCCTCGACCGCCGCGAGCTTCGGACGGGGCGCCTCGCCCTCCTCGTCCTGATCCTCCTCGTGCCGGCCGTCGTCCTCGTCCGCTGGCTCACGCGGAAGGGGCCGGACGCGGCGCCCGGCAGGGCCGCGGAGGAGGGCGCCGTCGTCCTCGGGGAGAAGGCCCGGCGGGACGCCGGCATCGCCGTGGAGCCCGCCCGGCGCCTGACGCTCACGGACCGGCTCGAGGCCCCGGGAGTCCTCGCCCTCGACGAGGCCCGGACCGCGCGGATCGGCTCGCTCGTGGAGGGGGTCGTCGTCGGCGTGATGGCCGAGGTGGGGGACCGCGTGGCGGCCGGACAGCGGCTGGCGCACCTGAACAGCCACATCATCCACGACGCCTGGGCCGACTACCGGAAGGCGGTGGCCGAGCGGAGGCGCCGGGAGACCGAACTGGAGTACGCGAATCTCTCGTCCGAACGGGCGAGCCGGCTCCTCGAGGCCAAGGCGATCTCCGTCCAGGAGCGTCAGCGCGCCGAGGCGGACCGGGTGGCGGCCGCGGAGGAGCTGGAGCGGGCGAAGACCGAGGTCCGGCGGTCCGAGGAGGCCCTCGAGCACCTCGGCATCACCTCCGGGGAGGACCCGTCCGGCGAGAAGGGCGAGGAGATCCCGGTGAAGTCGCCGATCGCGGGCGTGGTGCTCGAGAAGAAGATCACCGCCGGGACCGCCGTGATTCCCGGCTCGCCGCTCTTCGTGGTGAGCGACCTCGGGACGCTCTGGGCCCTCGCCGAGATCGACGAGACGAAGCTCCCGCTCGTGCGGGCCGGCGAGTCGGCGGAGATCCGCGTCTCGGCGTGGCCGAACGAGGTCTTCAGGGGCCGGGTCACCTTCGTGGGCGACGCCGTGAACCCCAGGACGCGGCGAGTCATGGTGCGCTGCCAGGTCCCGAACCCGGCCGGCCGCCTCAAGCCGGAGATGTACGCCTCCATCGCGCTGGGCGAAGGGGCGCCCCGGCCGGTCCTGGCCGTCCCGGCGGGCGCCGTGCAGGAGATGGACGGGAAGACGGTCGTCTTCGTCCCCGGCGCCGCCGGACGCTTCACGAAGCGGGAGGTGAAGATCGGGACGGAGACGGGCGGGTGGGTCGAGGTCTCCTCGGGGCTCTCGGAAGGGGAGAAGGTCGCGTCCGACGGGAGCTTCCTCCTGAAGTCGGAGCTGCTGAAGGGGACGGAGCGGTCCGGAGACTGAGATGGGCTTCATCGAGCGGCTCGTCGCGGCCTCGCTCCGGCAGAAGGTGTTCGTCCTCCTCTGCCTCGGCGCGCTCGTCGGCGCGGGCGTCTGGGCGTGGCGTTCGATCGGCGTCGAGGCGTTCCCGGACCTGACGAACAACCAGGTCGTCGTCGTCACCGAGGCGCCGGGCCTCGCGGCCGTCGAGGTGGAGCAGCGGGTCACCTATCCCGTCGAAACCGCGCTCACCGGGACGCCCGGGGCCACCGAGGTCCGCTCCCTGTCGAAGTTCGGCCTCTCCATGGCGACGGTCGTCTTCGAGGACCGCGTCCCCGTCTGGTACGCGAGACAGCTGGTGACGGAGCGGCTGGCCGAGGCGCGCGGCCGGATCCCCGCGGGACTGGAGCCGTCGCTCGGCCCGGTCGCCACGGCGTTCGGCGAGATCTACCAGTACCTCGTCGAGGGGGACGGCGCCGACCTGATGGAGAAGAAGACGCTCCAGGACTGGGAGATCCGGCCGCGCCTCCGGTCCGTTCCGGGCGTCTCGGAGCTGAATTCGTGGGGCGGGCTGACGAAGCAGTACCACGTCCTCGTGGACCCGCGGCGGCTGGAGAAGTACGGCCTGACCCTCCGGCAGCTCTTCGACGCGGTGGCGGAGAACAACGTCTCCTTCTCCGGGGGCTTCATCGAGCACCGCTCCGAGCGCTTCACGGTGCGGGGCGTCGGGCTCGTGGGCGGCGTCGAGGACCTGAAGCGCCTCGTCGTCGCCTCGGTAGAGGGGGTGCCCGTCTTCGTGGGCGACGTGGCCGACGTCACCGTCGGCGCGATGCCGCGGCACGGGGCGGTGACGCGGGACGGCCGTGGGGAGTCCGTCGCGGGCATGGTCATCATGCTGAAGGGGGAGAACGGGAAGGCCGTCGCCGAGCGGGTCAAGTCGCGGGTCAAGGAGATCGAGTCGAGCCTGCCGAAGGGGCTCTCGATCGCCCCCTTCTACGACCAGACCGAGGTGATCGACCGGACCTCGCACACCGTCCGGAAGAACCTCCTCGAGGGGTCGCTCCTCGTCGTCCTCGTCCTCTTCTTCTTCCTCCGCGACCTGCGCGCCGCGCTCCTCGTGGCGTGGGTCATTCCCGTCGCGATGCTCGCCGGCTTCCTCGGGATGAAGGTCTTCGGGGTTTCGGCGAACCTGATGTCCCTCGGGGCAATCGACTTCGGGCTCATCGTGGACGGGGCGGTCGTGATGGTCGAGAACATCATCCGGAAGCGGGAGGAGCGGGGCGAGGACGGCGCTCGCGGGCGGGAGAGCCGCGACGTCTTCTTCACCTCGGCCGCCACGGAGGTCGCCCGCCCGATCCTCTTCGGCGTCCTGATCATCATCGCGGTCTACCTCCCGATCTTCACCCTCGAAGGGCTCGAGGGAAAGATGTTCCGGCCGATGGCGATCACCGTCTGCGCGGCGCTCCTCGGGGCCCTGGCGCTCTCGCTGACGGCCGTGCCGGTCCTCTCCTCGCTCCTTCTCCCCGTCGCCGCCCCGGAGCACGCCGAGGGGTGGTTCCGGAAGCTGCGCCGGGTCTACATCGCCCACCTCGACGACGCGATGGGCCACCGGCGGCGGACGCTCTCGATCGCGCTCGCCGTCGTCGCCGTCGCGATCGCGTCGGTTCCGTTCCTCGGAACGGAATTCATGCCGCGCCTCGACGAGGGGTCGATCCTCGTCGAGACGCGGAAGCTCCCCTCGGTCTCGCTCGCCGAGTCGGTCGCCATTTCGGGGCGCGTGGAGCAGATCCTGAAGCGCTTCCCCGAGGTCCGGCAGGTCGTGACGAAGATCGGGCGGCCCGACGTGGCGACCGAGGCGATGGGGATCTACCAGGGGGACGTCTACGTCGTCCTCCACCCCCGGGAGGCATGGACGACCGGACGGTCGAAGGAGCAGCTCGTGGACGCGATGGCGGCGGCGCTCTCGGAGATGCCGGGGCTCTCCACGAACTTCACGCAGCCGATGGCGATGCGCCTCGACGAGGTCGTCTCCGGCGTGAAGGCGGACGTGGCCGTGAAGATCTTCGGCCCCGACGCCGCCGTCCTCGAGAGGCTCGGCGAGGAGGTGCGGCGGCTCCTCGAGCCCGTGCGCGGCGCGGCCGACCTGCAGGTCGTGGCCCTGACGGGCGCCGCGCAGGTCCACATCGACGTGGACCGGGAGGCGATAGCGCAGTACGGCCTGAACGTGTCAGACCTCCGGCAGGTGGTC
>DAOMFB010000287.1:0-4381 GCA_035429585.1 Thermoanaerobaculia bacterium | reverse complement strand
CCCCCGCCGACCGGCGGCGCGCCCGCGGACGTGGCGGACGGGCGGAGAGCGGCCGCCGCGGCGTCGGCGGCCGCGACGCGCCCCGACATGCCGAGCAGCTTGTCCGTCCGCGAGACGCTGCCCAGCTCCCGCCGCGCCAGGACGAGGTCGAGCATCATCTGGGCCGCGCTCCCGTAGCGCTGGTCGGCGCTCTTCTTGAGGGCGCGGCCGAGGACCTGCTGGAGCACGTCCGGGACTCCCGCCGACTCGGTGATGGGGTGCGGCTCCTGCGACATCATCCGGGCCACCATCTGCGTGACGCTCTTTCCCGAGAAGGGGTGCGACCCCGTCAGCATCTGGTAGAAGACGATGCCGAACGAGAAGAGGTCGGAGCGCTCGTCGAGGGGGTTGCCGAGCGCCTGCTCCGGGCTGAGGTAGTCGAGGGTCCCGACGATCATCCCCTCGCCCGTCTGGCGGGGGGCCGTGGAGGTGTCGCGCGCCCCCTCCTTGAGGAGCTTCGAGAGGCCGAAGTCGAGGATCTTCACCCGCCCGTCCGGCTCGATCATGATGTTCGCCGGCGTGACGTCCCGGTGGAGGATCCGCTTCTGGTGGGCCGCCTTCAGCCCCTCGAGCGCCTGGATGCCGATGTCGAGGCACTCGTCCACCGAGAGGCGGCGCTTCTCCATGATCTCGTCGACCGCCAGCCCCTCCAGGTACTCCAGGACCAGGTAGAGGAGCCCCGTCGGGAGCCCTTCGTCCCGGTCGTCCGTGACGCCGACGTCGTGGATCGTGATGACGTTGGGGTGGTTGATCCCGGCGACGGCCCGGGCCTCGTTGAGGAAGCGCCCGCGCATCTTCTCGTCCGAGCCGAGGTTCGCCGGGAGGATCTTGACGGCGACCTGCCGGCCCAGCGCCGGGTCGGCGCAGAGGTAGACCTCCCCCATGCCGCCCCGGCCCAAGAGGCGCTTGACCTGGTAGCGGCCGATCGAGGCAGGGAGCGACTCGGACGGCATCCGGCGGAACGAGTATAGGGTCGCCGGGCCGCGCGGCGGGGCCTCAGCCGAGGGCGATCTCGAAGTGGAAGTGCTCCCCCTCGGTCCGCCGGGTCATGGCGCAGCCCGACTTCTCGAAGACGCGGATCATCCCGGCGTTGTCCGTGAGGACCTCCGCGTCGAAGACGGTGACGCCGTGCTTCCGGGCGACGGCGGCGAGGCGGGAGAAGAGGAGCGAGCCGATGCCCCGGCCCTGGCAGGCGTCGGCGACCGTGAAGGCGACCTCGGCGTGGTCCGGACGGACGAGGTCGCGGTGGTAGCGGGCCACGGCCACGACCTCGCCGTCCCGCTGGGCCACGACGGCGAACTGGTTGTCGTAGTCGACGTGGGCGAGGTAGTCGGCCTTCGAGGCGTCCTTCTGCGGCACGACGAAGAAGCGGTGGTAGAGGCTCGTGTTCGAGAGCTTGTCGTAGAGCTTGAGAAGCTCCGGGCCGTCGTCGGGCCGGATGGGGCGAAGGTGAAGGGGCGTGCCGTCCTTGAGGACGACGTCCTCCTCGTAGCCCGGCGGATAGGGGGCCACGGGCCGGGACAGCGTCTCCCGCTCCTCTTCCGGAGTCGGGATCCGGCGGACGAACCCGCCTTCCATGGCGTGGACGATACCCCGAGAGGCCCCCGCGCGCGACGGCGACGCTCCCGCCGGGGCCGCCGGCGGACGGCGCCGGACGGGCGGGGCCACGCCGACGAGCGTCTCGATGCGGTTCGTCGGCCGGCGGACGCCCCGAATCCGCCGGGGTCGGGCCGGCGTAGGGTGCGGGCATGGTGAAACGATGAGCCGGTCCCGGCGGCTTCCCCCCCGGGTTCTCGCGCCGCTCCTGCTGCTGGCGGCCGCGGGCGCGCCCGCGAGGGCGGAAAGCCCTTTCCGCGTCGACCTCGAAGCGGGCGCGGTCTGGCAGGAGAGGAACGACTTCGCCGTCCCCGGCTCGACGGGGACGCTCGTCCGGCTCGCGCCCTACGACAAGGGGCCGTGGCCCGCGTTCCGCGGGACCTTCACGTGGGACGCGGGGGAGCGCTGGTCGCTCCGCTTCGTCGCCGCGCCGCTCTCCACGACGACGACGTTCACGCCGACGTCCCCCGTCCTCTTCCAGGGCGAGAGCTTCGCGGCCGGTCAGCCGTTGACCGTCGACTACCGCTTCAACTCGTACCGCGCCACCTGGTACTACCGGTTTCCGTCCTCGGGCGCCGTCTCCTTCCGCGGCGGCCTGACCGCCAAGGTCCGGGACGCGAAGATCGCGCTGACGAACCCGCAGCTCTCCTCCGCCAAGACGAACGTCGGCGTCGTCCCCCTCCTCTACGGGGGCGTCCGCTGGCAGGTCGCGGAGCGGCTGGCGGTGGACCTCGAAGCGGAGGGGCTCGCGGCGCCACAGGGGCGCGCCGGGGACGTCGTGCTGAAGGGCGAGTGGGCGCTGACGCCACGGGTGTCGCTGAGCGCCGGGGCGCGCCTCCTCGAAGGGGGCGCGGACACGGACGAGGTCTACAGCTTCGCGACGTTCGTCTACGCCGTCGGCGGCGTTTCCGTCCGCTTCTGAGGCCTCAGGACGGACGGTCCCGGGCGGGGAGACGGCCCGTCAGGCCGACGAGGCGGCGGAGGCGCACCGCGGCCGATTCCGAGAAGTGCTCCGGCCGGGCGCGCCACGCCCAGTTCCCTTCGACCCGGCCCGGGAAGTTCATCCGGGCCCCGCTTCCGAGGCCCGCGACGTCCTGCATCGGGACGATCGCGCGGTCGGCCACCGAGACCAGCGCGGCGCGGATCAGGTCCCACTCGATCTCCCGCCCGTCCGTGCCGAGGTAGTCCCGGACCTTTCCGCGCGTCGTCTCGTCGAGGGCGTCCCACCAGCCGCGCGTCGTGTCGTTGTCGTGCGTCCCCGTGTAGACGACGGAGTTCGGGGTGTGGTGGTGGGGAAGGAAGGTGCTGTCCTCGTCGCCGAAGGCGAACTGGAGGACCCGCATGCCGGGGAAGCCCGTCGCGGCGAGGAGGGCCTTGACGTCGTCGTCGATGGAGCCGAGGTCCTCGGCGATGATCGGCCGCTCGCCGAGGGCCCGCCGGACCTCCGCGAAGAGCGCCATGCCCGGGCCCTTCACCCACCGGCCGTTCAAGGCCGTCGGCTCGCCGGCCGCGACCTCCCAGTAGGCCGACAGGCCGCGGAAGTGGTCGATCCGGATGACGTCGGCGAGCCGGAACTTGTGGCGGAGGCGGTCGACCCACCAGCGGAACCCGTCCTCGGCGAGGACGTCCCAGCGGTAGAGCGGGTTTCCCCAGAGCTGTCCCGTCGGGCTGAAGTAGTCGGGGGGGACGCCGGCCACCGTCTCGGGCCGTCCGTCCGCGTCCACGGTGAAGTAGCGCCGGTTGGCCCAGACGTCGGCGCTCCCGAAGGCGACGTAGATCGGGACGTCGCCCACGACCTGGATGCCCCGGCGGTTGGCCGCCTGCCTCACCCGGTCCCACTGCGTGAAGAAGAGCCACTGCCGGTAGGTCCGAAACTCGATCTCGGGCGCCAGCTCGCGGCGGGCCGCCGCGAGCGCCGCGGGCTCGCGCTCCACGATCTCCCGCGGCCACTCGGTCCAGGCGAGGGCCCGGTTTCGCCCCACGAGCGACGCGAAGAGCGTCCAGTCGGAGATCCAGTGCGCGTGCGCGGGGTCCTCCACGAAGGCCTTCAGCTCGTCGCGGAGGGCGGGCCGCGTCGCCCGGGCGTGCGCCCAGGAGGTCCGGAGGAGCCGCCGCTTCCACGTGATGACCGGTCCGAAATCGACGTGATCGGCCGGGAAGGGCGGCGTCCCGTCGAGGGCCGACGCGGGCAGCAGGCCGTCCCGGACGAGCTGCTCGGGCGAGATCAGGAGCGAGTTGCCCGCGAAGGTGGAGAGCGCGTTGTAGGGGGAGTTCCACTGGCTCGTCGGCCCGAGCGGCATCACCTGCCAGAGGGAGAGGCCGGCCGCGGCCGCCCAGTCCAGGAAGGCGTCGGCCCCCGGGCCGAGGTCCCCCACGCCGAAGCGCGACGGCAGCGACGTGGGGTGGAGGAGGACTCCCGCGGCCCGGACCGGCATGGACGGATGGTAGTCGAACGGTGCGGGGCCGCCCCTGAGTCGAAGGCATCGGGGCGCCTCCCGCCTTGACAGGCCCCCTATCCTGAGAGCCGTGAGAGAGCGTCGCCTGTCGGCGTTCCTGCCGCTGCTCGCGGCCCTGGCCCTCCTGGCCGGGCCCGGAGCGACGCTCTACGCGGCCTCTCCCTGCCACGCGGGCGCGCCGATGGCGTGCTGCACGGGCGAGGAGGGCGGGGATCCTCCGCCGTGCGGCTGCTCGCTGAGCCCCGTCCCGCCCGCGCCGGCCGTCGTGGAGGCCGTCGGCACCGACGCGG
>DAOMFB010000286.1:0-4398 GCA_035429585.1 Thermoanaerobaculia bacterium | reverse complement strand
CGGCGGGCCTGGCCGCGGGCGCGGGGGCGGCCGGAGCCGCCGCGGGGGCCGCGCCGACCGTGACGAGCGGCTTCAGCTTGGCGAGCTTCTTCTCGCCGATCCCCTTCACCTTCGCGAGGTCGTCGACGGTCCTGTACGGGCGTCCCTTGACGATCTCCTGCGCCGTCTTCTCGCCGACGCCCGGGAGCTCGGCGAGGGCCTTGACGTCGGCCGTGTTGACGTCGACGGCGGCGGCGGCGGGCTTGGCGGCCGGCGCGGGCGTCGGCGTCTTCTTCGCGGCGGCGAAGGCCGGCGAGGCCGCGAGGGCGAGGACGGCGGCGAGGGCCGTCCGGCGGAACGTGGCTTTCATGAGTCCTCCTTCTCCCTTCCGTTCGAACCTGGCGCGGAGTTCTATCAGAGGTGGACGCCGGGGGCCTCGTGCCCCGTCCGCGCCACGTACTCCTCGTAGGAGCCGCCGTAGGCCACCGGCCCTCCCGGCTCGCCCACCTCGAGGACGCGATTCGAGATGCCGCGGAGGAACATCCGGTCGTGGGAGACGAAGAGCATCGTGCCGGGAAAGGCGCGGAGCGACCGGACCAGCATCTCCTTGGTGGCGAGGTCGAGGTGGTTCGTCGGCTCGTCGAGGACGAGGAAGTTCGGGGGGTCGAAGAGCATCCGCGCGAGGACGAGGCGGGACTTCTCGCCGCCGGAGAGGTAGCGGATCGTCTTGTGGACCTCGTCGCCGGAGAACTGGAAGGCGCCGAGGAGGTTCCGGAGGACGCCGAGTCCCTCCGCCGGGAAGTCTTTCTGGATCTGCTCGAGGACGGTGAGGTCCGGGTCGAGGAGATCGAGCGACTGCTGGGCGAAGTAGCCCATCTTCAGGCTGGCCCCGGGCCGCACCGTCCCCGCGTCGGGCGCGAGCGTGCCGGCGACCATCTTCAGGAGCGTCGTCTTTCCGGCCCCGTTCGCCCCCATGACGCACCAGCGCTCCCCCCGTCGGATCAGGAAGTCGAGGCCGTCGTAGATCGCCCGGCCGCCGTACGCCTTCGAGACCTTCGAGAGCGCGACGACGTCGTCGCCCGAGCGGGGCGGCGTCCGGAAGTCGAAGTCGACGGCGGTCCGCCGCTTCGGCAGCTCGATCGTCTCGATCTTCTCCAGCTTCTTGATCCGGCTCTGCACCTGCGCCGCCTTGGCGGCGTGGGCCGAGAAGCGCTCGATGAAGCGCTGCTCCTTGGCCAGCATCGCCTGCTGCCGCGCGTAGGCCGCCTCGCGCTGCGTCTCGCGGAGGACCCGCTCGCGCTCGTAGAAGTCGTAGTTCCCCGACCAGGTGACCAGCTCCCCGCCGTCGATCTCGACGATCTTCGTGGCGACGCGGTTCAGGAAGTCCCGGTCGTGGCACGTCATGAGGAGGGTGCCGGGGAAGCCCTTCAGGTACTCCTCCAGCCAGAGGATCGACTCGATGTCGAGGTGGTTCGTCGGCTCGTCCATCAGAAGAACGTCGGGCCGGCCGATGAGGACCTTCGCCATGGAGACGCGCATCTTCCAGCCGCCGGAGAGCGCCCCGACGTCGCCGTCGATCGTCGCGTCGGCGAAGCCGAGGCCGTGGAGGACCTCCCGGGCGCGCGCCTCCAGCTCGTAGCCGCCCCGCTGCTGGTACTCCGACTGGACCTCGCCGAACCGGTGGAGGACCGCGTCCATCTCGCCGGCGCGCTCCGGGTCTCCGAGCGCGTGCGTGAGGGCCTCCAGCTCGTGGTGGAGGTCGCCGAGGCGCCCGCTCCCGGCGATCGCCTCGTCGAGGACCGTCCACCCGGCCATCTCGTCGATCTCCTGCCGGAAGTAGCCGATCGAGAGCTTCTTCGGGACGGCGACGTCCCCGTCGTCCGGGTGCTCCTCGCCGACGATCATCCGGAAGACGGTCGTCTTCCCGGCGCCGTTCGGTCCGACGAGCCCCGCCTTCTCGCCGGGGTTGAGCTGGAAGGAGGCGTCGACGAAGAGGACCTGCCGTCCGTACTGCTTGCCGACGCCGGAGAACGAGATCATGAGCGGCGGAAGATAGCACCCGCCGGCGGCTAGAATCGTCCGCGCATGGCCGCGCCCCCCGCCGGGAGCCTGACGATCTTCTTCCCCTGCTACAACGACGCGGGGACGATCGGCTCCCTCGTGGCCGGGGCGCACGTCGTCGGCACGGACTCGGGGCGGGACTTCGAAATCGTCGTCGTGGACGACGGCTCCCGCGACCACAGCGCGGAGCTCCTCGAGGAGCTGCGGAGCCGCTACCCGGAGCTCCGCGTCGTCTACCACGGGACGAACCGGGGTTACGGGGCCGCCCTCCGGAGCGGCTTCTCGGCCGCCACGAAGGAGCTCGTCTTCTACACGGACGGCGACGGCCAGTACGACGTCCTCGAGCTGAAGAAGCTCCTGCCGGTCGTCCAGGACGGGGTGGACGTCGTGAACGGCTACAAGATCTCGCGCTCCGACCCGTGGCACCGGATCGTCATCGGGAAGGTCTACCTCGTCCTGATGCGGCTCCTCTTCCAGTTCCGGGTCCGCGACGTGGACTGCGACTTCCGGCTGATGCGCCGGTCGGCCCTCGAGACCGTCGAGCTGAAGCACTCGAGCGGCGTCATCTGCCTCGAGCTGGTCAAGAAGCTGGAGCGGGCCGGCTTCCGCTTCGTCGACTTCCCGGTCCACCACTACCACCGCGTCCACGGGCGGTCCCAGTTCTTCAACGTTCCCCGCCTCGACGCGACGGGCGTGAACATCCTGAAGCTCTGGTGGGAGCTGAACGTGGTGCGCGACACGCCCGTGAACGTCGCCGGCCACGCTCCCCCGCGCCCGGGCCTGCCGGCCCCGAGGCCGTGAGCGCGCCCGGCCGGCTCGCCGGGAAGACCGCTCTCGTCACGGGCGGCCTCGGCTTCATCGGCTCGACCCTCGTCCGGCGCCTCCTCGCCGGGGGGGCGCGCGTGAAGGTCCTCGACGCCCTGACGGAGGGGGACGGCGGCAACCGGTTCAACCTCGAGGGGGCCGCTCCCGCCGGCGCGCTCTGGGTGACGGTCGGGCGGGCGGACGACCGGGCGGCGGCCGACGCGGCCGTGGCCGGCTGCGACCTCGTCTTCCACCTCGCGGGGAAGGTGAGCCACGTCGACAGCCTGGCGCGCCCCGTCGACGACCTCCTCGACAACGCGGCCACGACGGTCGTCCTCCTCGACGCCTGCCGCCGCGTGAACCCGTCGGCCCGGGTCGTCGTGGCCGGGACGCGCCAGGTCTACGGCAACCCGCTCCGCCTCCCCGTCGACGAGACGCACCCGCTCCGCCCGCCGGACTACAACGGCGTCTCCAAGATCGCCGCGGAGTTCTACGCGCGGGTCGCCGCCGAGCGGCTCGGCCTCGCGACGTCCGTCCTCCGCCTGACGAACGTCTACGGCCCGCGCCAGCTCGTGGCCCACTCGCGGGCGAGCTTCACGGGCTGGCTGGTCCGCCAGGCGGTGCGGGGCGAGACGATCGAGCTCTTCGGCACCGGGGAGCAGCGGCGCGACGTCCTCTACGTGGACGACGCCGTCGAGGCGTTCCTCCTCGCCGCGGAGAGGGTCCCGGCGAACGGCGCGGCGTGGAACTGCGGGCGGGAGGACTCGGTCTCGCTCCGGGAGTTCGCCGAGACGCTCGTCCGCGTCGCCGGCTCGGGCTCGATCCGGGTCGTCCCGTTCCCCGACGAGCGGAAGCGGATCGACATCGGCGACTTCTCGACGGACGCGCGGCGCTTCCGCGAGGCGAGCGGCTGGCGGCCCGCCGTCGGCCTCGAGGAGGGGCTCCGCCGGACGGTCGCCTTCTTCCGCGAGCACGGCGCGCGCTACTGGGACGCGGCGCGATGAACGTCCCCTTCCTCGACTTCACGCGGCTCGCCGCGCGGGAGCGCGAGGAGATGCTCGCCGCGTTCGAGCGGGTCCACGCCTCGGGGCGGTACGTCCTCGGGCCCGAGGTGGAGGCGTTCGAGGAGGCCTTCGCGGGCTTCGCCGGCGCCCCGCACGCGGTCGGGTGCGCCAGCGGGACGGACGCCCTCACGCTCGCGCTCCGCGCCCTCGGCGTCGGCCCGGGCGACGAGGTCGTCACGGTCTCGATGACGTGCGCTCCGACGGCGACGGCCATCGTCAACGCGGGCGCGCGCCCCGTCTTCGTCGACGTGGATCCCGCGTCGCTCACGATGGACCCGGCCGCCCTCCCGGCGGCGGTCACCCCCCGGACGAAGGCGGTCCTCCCGGTCCACCTCTACGGACGGCCGGCGGCGATGGAGGCGATCGCGCGGATCGCCCGGGAGAGGGGCGTCCTCCTCGTGGAGGACTGCGCGCAGGCGCACGGCGCCCGCCTCGCGGGGCGGAGCGTGGGGACGTTCGGCGACGCGGCCGCATGGAGATTCTACCGGAG
>DAOMFB010000285.1:0-4421 GCA_035429585.1 Thermoanaerobaculia bacterium | reverse complement strand
CGGCGTCTCATCTCCGGCGAGACGAGCGCCGCGCCCCGCTCCCGGAGCCGCGGCCCCCCCCCCCCCGAGAAGGCGGAGAGGCCCGCCGCCAGCGTTCCGTTCCGGCCCGAGAAGACGGCGCAGGCGTCGCCGGGCGCCACGCCCTCGCAGCCGCGGGCCTCCGGCACGCCGCCGAGGACGAGCCGCCGCGAGAACGTCTCGGCCTCCTCCAGGGAGCGGACGGACTCGGTCGAATCCCGGCCCGACGGATCCTGCCGGGAGACCAGCTCGAACCGCCCCGCCGCGCACCGGACGAGCAGGCGCGTCTCGTCGCCGCCGGCGTCGCGCCGGAAGAGGATCGACATCTCGACCTCCTTCGAGAAGACGAAGTGCCAGCGCGCCCACGGCAGGGGCGACAGGGCGGGGGCTCCCGCGAGGAGGAGGGCGAGGAGGGCGGCGGCGCCGTCAGGGCCCAATCGCGGCCCAGATCTTCTCGGTCACGAAGGCGTTCACGAGCCACGGGTCGAGGTGCCCCCGGCGCGCCTCCCCCTCGAGGATCGAGAGCGCGGCCTCGAGGGCGACCGCCTTCTTGTAGGGCCGGTCCGAGGCCGTCAGCGCGTCGTAGACGTCGCAGACCGTCAGGGCCCGGGTCGCCACGGGAATCTGCGTCTCGTCGATCCGCCGCGGGTAGCCCGACCCGTCCAGCTTCTCGTGGTGCCCGTAGGCGATGTCGGGGACGCGGGCGAGGTCGGGTGTCCACGGGATGGAGGAGAGGAAGCGCCAGGTCTGCGTGACGTGGCCCTCGATGGAGAGCCGCTCCTCGGGCGAGAGGCTTCCCTGCGGGATGGCGAGGAACCGGAACTCCTCCGGGAGGAGGAGGGTGGCGCTCCCGCCCCGGCGGTCGCGCCACGTCCGCGTGAGGAGGGCTTTCAGCCGGGCCGTCCGCTCGTCCGGCAGGATCGTCGGCTCGTTGGCGTGGCGGATGGCGTCGAACGCCTCCTCCAGCTCGGCGGCCCGCTCGCGCGCCCCGCGCTCGAGGGCCTCGAGATCGTCCCCGGAGACCGTCCCGCCGCTCGCCGCGAGCCGCCGGAGGAGCGCGCGCATGGCCTCGGCCTCGGCGGCCTCGAGGACGAAGTCGAAGCGGTCGCGGATCCGGAGGATCTCGTCCGCCTCGAGCTTCTTCGCCTTCACGAGGACCCGCTCGGGGACCGCGATCTTCCCGAAGTCGTGGAGGAGGGCCGCCGTCCGGATCTCGTGCAGCTCCTCCTTCGTGTAGGCGACGTCCGCGTAGGGGCCGTCCGAGGAGCGGTCCACGAGGCGCGCCAGCGCGTCCGTCAGCTCCGCGACCCGGTGGGAGTGCCCGGCCGTCGTCGGATCGCGCTGCTCCACGGCGAAGATGGCCGCCTGCGCGAAGTCCTCGAAGAGCCGGCGGATCGACGCCGTCAGCCGGTTGGCCTTGAGGCAGACCGCGGCCTGCGTCGCGAGCGAGAGGACGAGGGGGACGAGGTCCTCCGGGTAGGGCTCCGCGGCCCCGTTCGCGGCGCGTCTACGGTTCATCAGCTGGAGCACGCCGACGAGCTCTCCGCGGTGGTCCTTCATCGGCACGACGAGGACGGCCCGCGTCCGGTAGCCGGTGGCGCGGTCGAACGCGTCGTTGTGCCGGAAGGGGGCGTCCGGCGGAAGGGCGTAGGCGTCGGCCAGGACGAGCGAGACGCCGTGCACGGCGACCCAGCCGGCGAGGCTCGTCTCGTCGGCTCCGACCGTGCGCTCCGCGAAGGAGATCGGGACGGCGTCGTTCTGCGCCAGCTTGAAGCGGAGCCGCGGGCCGTCCGGGTGCTCCTCGAGGAGATAGAGGCTTCCGGCCTCCGAGCCGGAGAAGCGGCGGGCCTCCGTGAGGATCTTCGAGAGGAGGGCATCGACGTCGCGCTCGGCCGAGAGGGCGATGCCGATCCGGTTCAGGGACTCGAGGCGCTCCTCCACCACCCGGAGCCGCGCTCCGAGGGCGCGCGCGCGGGAACGGGCGCGGGCGAGCGCGTCGGGTTTCCTCTTCACGGGCGTCCCTCCTCGCGGCCCGGAGCCGCCTCCTCGCGTCCGAGGAGCTGTGCCCGCCGGAACGCGCCCGACCGGACGACCGCGCGGGGCGGGAAGAGGACGCGGAAGCAGGCGCCCCGGTCCCGCCCCTCGCTCTCCACCTCGATGCGCCCGCCGTGGGCCTCGACGATGGCGCGCGCGATCGAGAGGCCGACGCCGAGGCCGCCGTAGCGGCGGCTCGAGGAGGTCTCCTCCTGCCGGAAGCGGTCGAAGACGTGCGGGAGGAAGGCCGGGTCGATGCCGGCCCCCTGGTCCGAGACGGCGAGCTCGATGCCGCCGTCCCCCGCCTCCCGCGCCGACAGCCGGACCTCCCGGCCGGACGGGGAGAACTTCACGGCGTTCGTCAGGAGGTTCCAGACGACCTGCTGGAGGCGGGCCGGGTCGCCGTCGAGCGCCGGGAGGCCGTCGGCGACGTCGCAGACGATGGGGACGCCCTTCTTCTCGGCCGACGGCGTCACGGCGTCGAGCGCCGCCGCGATCGGCTCCGCGAGACGGACCGTCGTGTGGCGCAGCTCGAGGCCGAAGTTGTCGATCCGCGACAGGTCGATGAGGTCGGTCAGCATGCGGGAGAGCGTCGTCGCCTGGCCCAGGATCGCCTCGAGGGCCCGGCGGGAGGCCGGGTCCTTCGGCCCGCCGTCGAGGAGGACCTCGGCCCAGCCGACGATCCCCGTCAGCGGCGTCCGGACCTCGTGGGAGAGGTTGGCGAGGAAGTCGTCCTTCAGCCGGTTGGAGCGCTGGAGCTCCTCGACGAGCCGGGCGTTCCGGAGGGCGATTGCGGCCTGCTCGGCCAGGAGGCCGAGCGTCTCGGCGTCCCGGGCGGCGAAGACGCCGGGCCGCCCGGAGAGGATCTCGAGGACGCCGAGCCGGTGGTCGGCCACGCGGACGGGGACGGCCATCAGCTGGCGGATCTCGGGATCGGGAACGGCGGAGCGGGCCCGGGCCCGGCGGTCCGGCGCCTGCCCGTCCACCAGCTCGTCCAGCCCCGCGACGTCGAGGACGACGGCCCGGTTCTCCGCGAAGGCGGTGCCTGCGCACCGGAGGCGGTCGACCGGAATCGGCCCCGACTCCCAGGCCCGCTGCGTGACCCGTCCCACGCCCGAGGCCGCGGCGACCGTCAGGGCGGTGCCCTCGGCGTTCGCGACGTAGACGACGCCCCCCGCGGCACCGGGGAAGGCCTGGCTCGACTCCTCGACGACGGAGGAGAGGACGTCGGGCGTGTGGAGGCGGAAATTGAGGAGCTGCGTGGCCCGTGTGACCGACTCGAGGACGCGCGTCCGCTCCTCGAGCTGCCGGACCACGTCCGCCAGGCGGAGGGCGAGCGCCGCCCGGTCGGCGAAGGCCGCGAGGGTCCGCTCGTCCTCCGGCGAGAAGGCCTCCGGGCGGCTCGACTGGAGGTCGAGGACGCCGACGGCCTCCCCGTCGAGCAGGAGCGGCACGGCGAGCTCGGATCTCGCCTCGCGCCATCCCGGAAGGTAGCGGTCGTCCGTCGAGACGTCGGGCACGTTGAGGACGCTCGCCGTCCGTGCGGCCGCCGCGACGAGGCCGGGCCCGTCGAGGGAGAGCTCGGAAACTTCCGCCGCCTCCGTCCAGTCGCCCCGCCGGGCGAAGAGCGAGAGGGTCCTCTCCTTCCGCCCCACGAGGCGGAGGCTGCAGTTCTCCTGGCCGAAGTGGTTGACGACCGCGTCGAGGATCTGGGAGAGGAGAACGTCCCGGTTCGACGTCCGCGACAGGAGCGCCCGGGACGCCTCGGAGAGCGCCCGCTCCTGGCTCGCGGCCCGCGCCAGCGCCTCGGAGGCCCACCGCTGCGCGAGCGCCACCCCGACGAAGTCGGCGAGGGACTGCAGGATGCTCACGTCGTCCTCGCGGACGTCCCAGCCCGCCTTCGGGCCGCCGACCGACATCACCCCGATGAGGCGGCCGGCGGTCCGCATCGGAAAGACGGCCGTCGCCCCGACCCCGAGCCTTCGGAGGAGCGGGCGCGAAACCTCGGCCCGCGGGTCGCTCTCGACGTCGTCCACGAGGAGCGCCTCGCCCGTCGCGAGGACCTCCAGGGTCAGCTCCCGGGGGCCCCGTCCCGCCGGCTCGATCCGGCGGCGCCACGCCATCGGGCCCTTTCCGGCCTCCGCCCAGTCGTCGGCGTACATCCCGAGGCTGATCGCCTCGTCGCCGGCCGGCGTCACGAGGGCGATGAAGGCGGCCCGGAAGCCGAGCGTCTCCCGGAGCCCGTCCAGCGCGGTCCGGACGACCTCCTCCTGCGTGGTCGAGCGCTGCACGGCCGCCGCCACGTCGAGGAGGATCGAAAGCCGGTCGCGCTGGCGCGCCAGCTACTCGAGGAGGGAAACCTGCTTCAG
>DAOMFB010000284.1:0-4446 GCA_035429585.1 Thermoanaerobaculia bacterium | reverse complement strand
CGGTGCTGCTCGGCGCGCCTCCGGGGCAGGGGGCCGCCGAGCCGGAGCCGCCCCCCGCGCCTCACGCTCCGGACGAGCGTCCGACATACGTCGTGAAGAACGACAAGACGCAGCTGCGCGACGAGCCGACGACGAAATCCGCCGTCCTCGGCCGCCTCGCGAAGAGCACCCGCGTCACGGGCCTCGAGGAGAAGGACGGCTGGGTCTTCGTCCGGCTGCCGGACAACCGCGTCGGCTGGATCCGCGCCGACCTTCTCCGGAAAGAGGGTCCGTGAAAGACTCGGGCGCCACGGCCCGATCCCGGTAAAGGAAGGAGCGCACCATGGGTCTGATCGACGGAATCCTCGGCGGCCTCCTCGGCGGCTCCCAGCAGGCTCAAGGGGCGAACCAGATCGTCCAGCTCGCCCTCCAGGTTCTCCAGCAGAACGGCGGCCTGACCGGCGTCCTCGACAAGCTCAAGTCCTCGGGACTCGGACAGCAGGCGGAGTCGTGGGTCGGGACCGGCGGGAACCTCCCCGTCTCGCCGGAGCAGATCTCGCAGGCGCTCGGCGGGGCGGATCTCGGCGAGCTCGCGGCGAAGCTGGGCCTTCCGGCAGGCGCCGCCCCGTCGGGGCTCGCGGAGGTGCTCCCCCGCCTCATCGACCAGATGACTCCGCAGGGGCAGGTGCCCGCGAACCACACGGACCTCGTCTCCCAGGCCCTCGGGATGCTCGGGAAGCTCGGGTCTCGCTGAGGGCTCTCGGGCCGGCCGCCTTCCCGTAAACTCCCGCCGGCCATGCCGAAGCGGACCGACATCAAGTCCATCCTCGTCCTCGGGTCCGGCCCGATCGTCATCGGGCAGGCCTGCGAGTTCGACTATTCCGGGACGCAGGCCTGCCGCGTCCTCCGCGAGCAGGGCTACCGCGTCGTCCTCGTCAACTCGAACCCCGCGACGATCATGACGGACCCGGAGTTCGCCGACGCGACCTACATCGAGCCGCTCGACCGCGACACGGTGGCGGCCATCATCGCCCGGGAGAAGCCCGACGCCCTCCTGCCGACAGTCGGCGGGCAGACGGCGCTGAACCTCGCCGTGGCGCTCGACGAGGCGGGCGTCCTCGCGGCGCACGGCGTGGAGACCCTCGGCGCCTCCGTCCGCTCCGTGAAGCTCGGCGAGGACCGCCTCCTCTTCAAGAAGGCGATGGAAGACGCCGGCGTCGCGGTCCTGAGATCGGGCCTCGCCAAGACCCTCGACGAGGCGCGCGCCGTGGCGCGTCCCTTCGGTTTCCCCGTCGTCATCCGCCCCTCGTTCACCCTCGGCGGGACGGGCGGCGGGATCGCGTTCAACGTCGACGACTTCGAGGCGATCGTCAAGCGCGGCCTCACGCTCTCCCCCGTCCACGAGGTCCTCGTCGAGGAGTCGGTCCTCGGGTGGAAGGAGTTCGAGCTCGAGGTGATGCGGGACGTGGCGGACACGTTCGTCGTCGTCTGCTCGATCGAGAACCTCGACCCGATGGGGGTCCACACCGGCGACTCGATCACGATCGCCCCGCAGATGACCCTCTCCGACGTCGAGTACCAGGCGATGCGCGACGACGCGCGGAAGGTGATCCGCGCCGTCGGGGTGGCGACGGGCGGGTCGAACATCCAGTTCGCCGTCGACCCGAAGTCGGGCCGCCGGATCGTCATCGAGATGAACCCGCGGGTCTCGCGCTCCTCGGCGCTGGCCTCGAAGGCGACGGGCTTCCCGATCGCCAAGATCGCGGCCCTCCTCGCGGTCGGCTTCCGGCTGGACGAGATCCCGAACGACATCACGAAGAAGACCCCCGCCTGCTTCGAGCCGACGCTCGACTACGTCGTCGTCAAGATCCCGCGGTTCACCTTCGAGAAGTTCCCCGGGGCCTCCGCGACCCTCGGCGTCCAGATGAAGTCCGTCGGCGAGGTGATGGCCCTCGGGCGGACGTTCGCGGAGTCGTTCGGCAAGGCGCTCCGCTCCCTCGAGACGGGCCGCGGCGGATGGGTCGGCGATCCGGAGCCGCCCCCGGCCCCGCTGAAGCCCGACGCCCTGCGCGTCCCGCGCCCCGAGCGGCTCTTCGCCGTTCTGGCGGCGCTCCGGGCCGGGATGACGGTCGAGGAGGTCTCGGAGATCACCGGGATCGACCGCTGGTTCCTGGACCGGTTCACCGAGGTGATCGCCGTGGAGCGGGCCGTCCGCGCGGCGGGGGCCTCGGCGCTCGCCGGCGGGGCCCTCCTCCGGGAGGCCAAGCGGCAGGGCTTCTCCGACGAGGACCTCGGCCGGCTGACGGGAACCTCGGCGTCCGACGTCCGCGCGGCGCGCCTCGCCACGCGGGTCACCCCCGTCTTCAACCGGGTCGACACCTGCGCGGCCGAGTTCGAGTCGACGACGCCGTACCTCTACTCCTGCTACGAGACGGAGGACGAGGCGGACACGGACGAGCGGACGAAGGTCGTGGTCCTCGGCTCGGGGCCGAACCGGATCGGGCAGGGGATCGAGTTCGACTACTGCTGCGTCCACGCGGCCGAGGCGATCTCGGAGGCCGGCTTCGAGTCGGTGATGATCAACTGCAACCCGGAGACGGTGTCGACCGACTACGACACGTCGGACCGGCTCTACTTCGAGCCGCTCACGATCGAGGACGTCCTCTCGGTCGTCGCGCGCGAGAAGCCGCTCGGCGTCCTCGTCCAGTTCGGCGGGCAGACGCCGCTGAAGCTGGCCCACCCGCTGGAGCAGGCGGGCGTGAGGATCCTCGGCACCTCGCCGGAGGCCATCGACCGGGCGGAAGACCGCCAGCGCTTCGGGGACCTCCTGGCGGACGTCGACCTCCAGGCGCCGCCGTGGGCCGCGGCCTCCACCGTCGCCGAGGGGATGAAGGCGGGCCGCTCGCTCGGCTTCCCGCTGCTCGTCCGGCCGAGCTACGTCCTCGGGGGCCGCGCCATGCGGATCGCCTACGACGAGACGGCGCTCCGCCAGATCCTGAAGGAGGCGCTCGCCGCCTTCCCGGACCGGCCGGTGCTGATCGACCGGTTCCTGGAGGACGCGTTCGAGCTCGACGTCGACGCCCTCGGCGACGGGACGGACATCGTCGTCGCGGGCGTCATGCAGCACATCGAGGAGGCCGGGATCCACTCCGGGGACTCCTACGCCGTCCTCCCCCCGTACCGCCGCGTGCCGCGCGGCGCCCTCGGCGAGATCCGCGACGCGACGTCGCGCCTCGGGAAGGCCCTCAAGGTCGTCGGCCTGATGAACGTGCAGTACGCGATCAAGAACGGCCAGCTCTACGTCCTCGAGGTCAACCCGCGCGCCTCGCGGACGGTCCCGTTCGTCGCCAAGGCGACCGGCGTCCCGTTCGCCCGCCTGGCCACCCGCCTCTGCCTCGGCCAGACCCTCCGCGACGTCGGCCTCACCGAGGAGCCGCCGCTCACCGGCTTCTCCATCAAGGCCCCCGTCTTCCCGTTCCGGAAGTTCGAGGGCGTCGACACGATCCTCGGCCCCGAGATGCGCTCCACGGGCGAGGTCATGGGGCGCGACCGGAGCTTCGGGCTCGCGTTCCTCAAGGCGGCGCTCGGCGCCGGGATCCGCCTTCCCGAGAAGGGGACCGCGTTCCTCTCGGTCCACGACGGCGACAAGGAGGCGATCCTCCCGATCGCCCGCGAGCTCTCCTCGCTCGGCTTCACGCTCGTCGCCACGCCCGGAACGGCGCGGGCTCTCGCGGCGGGCGGCCTCTCGGCAACGACGGTCCTGAAGGTGAACGAGGGGCGCCCGAACATCGTCGACCGGATGATCAACGGCGAGGTGGACCTCATCATCAACACGCCGCTCGGCCGCGAGTCGTTCTACGACGAGGTGGCCATCCGGCGGACCGCCCTCGAGCGCGACATCCCCTGCCTGACGACCCTCTCGGCGGCCTCGGCGGCGATCGAGGCGATCCGCGCCCGGGCCGCCGGGGCCCTCTCGTACGCGCCGCTCCAGGAGGAGGTCCGGGTCTGAGCGCGGCGCCCGGCGCGAGCACCGCGTGAACCCTTCCCGCCCCGGTCCCATCCTCCTCGCGGCGCTGGCCTGGGCGCTCTTCGGCGCCGTCCTGACGCCACTTCTCCTCCCCCCGATCCCCCTCTACCGCACGGCGGTCGTCGCGGTCGCCGCCGCCCTCTTCGTCGCGGCGCTCGCCGTCCCGCGGGCGGCCTTCGTCCTCGCCTTCCTCGCCGTCGCCGGCTCCGGCGTCTCGGCGTTCCTCTTCGGCGGCCGCGAGCCCGCGTGCGCGGGGCCCGTCCTCCTCTCGGGCTACCTCGCCGGGTCGTGCCTGAAGCGGCTCTACGACGTCGACGGGCCCGCGGCGGCGGCGCCCCTCCTCCCGGCCTGGCGGGCGCTCGCCGCCGCCGCCGCGGTCTCGGCCGCGGGCTCCTTCGTCGCGCTCCGGACGAGCTTTCTCCTCGGGCTCCGCGTCCCGC
>DAOMFB010000283.1:0-4447 GCA_035429585.1 Thermoanaerobaculia bacterium | reverse complement strand
CCCCCTCTGGCTGGGCCTCCACGTGCCGGTCGTGCCGGCGGAGGCCGCGCCCCTCGTCCGGACGGCCCGCCGGCTCCGCGCCCTCCCGGCCGGGGACGGACGCCTTCTCGGGCCGTGGTCGTGGGGACACCTCTTTCACGTCGCCGGGAACCGGCCCGTCATCGTCGACAACTTCGGGGCTGCGGTCGGCCGGACGGTCTTCGACGAGGCCCACGCGGCGCTCCTCCTGACGCGCGACGACGCCTTCCGGAGCTACCTCCGGCGGAACGGCGTCCGGTACCTCGTCCTCCAGAACCCGGCGATCGCCGTGGCGTCCTTCGCGCGCTGCCTCGGCCAGCCGCTCGATCCGTGGCTCCGCCCCGAGGCTCCGGGCCGGAGCCCCTCGCCGACCCGGCTCCTCCGCTCGACGGTCTGGTGGCGCCTCTATACCGGCGCGTCGGCGGGAGGAGCGGCGGCCGGCGTTCCCGCGGGCCTCCGGCTGCTCTACGCGGACGCGGCCCGGTCCGGCGCGGCGGCGCCGTGGGACGGCCCCGCGGCCGTGCTCTGGGAGTTCAGCGAGCCGGGGAGCGGCGGCGCGGACGCGCCCCCGCGCGGAAGGCCGGCGGGACCGTGAGGCCGCTCGAGCCGTGGAGCCCCGCGCGGTAGAGGCGCGCGTCGACACGGCAGAGGCGCCCGATCTGCGCCGGCGTCAGGAGGGGGTGGAACGTCCGCGTCGCGATCCAGTCGGCGACGCCGCAGATGTTCCCCTCGGCCGTCTCCCAGCCCTCCGCGTCGAATCGCGACAGGTCCACGGGCCGCGTGAACGTGCGGAGGGTCAGTTCGCCCGACGGGCTGTAGTAGTCCTCGAAGTACGAGAGCGCGAGGTCGCGGACCGTCCGGTAGACGGGGGAGCGGTACCGGAGCCCCGCGTAGTTCGACTTCGCCACGGCCCCCCACGAGCGCCCTCCCCGGCCGTCGGGCACGGTGAAGAGAGCGAGCACGTGGTCCGTGTCGCGGACGGCCCGCAGCTGGATGACGAGAGGCGGCCGCCCGTGGAAGCGGAGGGCGGCGGCCGCGAAGATGGAGCCTTCCCCGCAGTGGGCGATCCGGTCGCGGAGGACGGCGCGCGGCGAGCGGCACGTCTCGCCGTCCGGCTCGTGGTTGTAGCCGATCTCCTCGTCGAGGAACCGCTGGATGGCCTCCGGCGTCGAGAGCTTCGCGAGGATCCTCCGCTCCGCGGCGGTCCAGCCGCCGGGGACGCCGTCCCCCCGCTTCGTCCTCGGCTTCCTCATGAACGCCGCGGATTCTAGACGCCTCCCTAGAATGGCGCCCGTGGTGCGCGGCGAGGAGTGCGTCTTTCTCGACGGAGGCTTCGGGCGCTTCAGCGGATTCCCCGCGGACGTCCCGGCCGGCTTCACGGCCGGGACGGACGGGCGGCGAGCGGCGTCGCGTCTCGCGCGAGGGCTCGCGCGGGCGCTCGGCGTCCCGGCGGCCCGGGTCGCCCTGGCGCGGCAGGTCCACGGCCGGCACGTCCTCGTCGTGGAGGACGCCGCGACGATCCCGCCGGACGGCGTCGTGGGCTCCGGCGACGCCCTCGTGACGCGCGAGACGGGCGTCCTCCTCGGCGTCCAGTCGGCCGACTGCGTCCCGATCCTTCTCGCCGACACGGCGGGCCCGTGGATCGCGGCCGTCCACGCGGGATGGCGCGGCACGGCGGCGCGGATCCTCGACGCCGTGCTGGACCTCCTCGAGGAGAAGGGGGCCGCCGGCTCCCGCCTCGTCGCGGCGATCGGCCCGTGCATCTCCCAGGCCCGCTACGAGGTCGGCCCCGAGGTCGTGGCCGAGCTCGCGCGGACGCACGCCGACGTCCCCGTCCCCCCCGGCTCGGTCCTCCCGGGGCGGGGCGACCGGTCCCACCTCGACGTGGCGGCCTTCAACCGGGCCGTCCTCGTCCGGCGCGGCGTCGCCGCGGAGCGGATCCTCGACGCGGCGCTCTGCACGGCCGCGCACCCGGATCTCTTCCCGTCCTACCGGCGCGACGGCAAGGGGACGGGGCGGGTCGTGACCGGGATCGTCCGGCGAAAAGACGGGTAATCTCGGCGGGCACCAAGGAGGCCGAATCCCGATGCGCGTCCGTGCTCTCTCCGCTCTCCCCGTCGTCGCTCTCGCCGTCCTTTTCCCCCTTTCGGCAGGGCCCGCCGCCCCGCAGAGGGCCGCGGACTTCTTCGCCCTGAAACCCGTCAGCGACCCGCGCCTCTCCCCCGACGGACGGCTCGCCGCGTACGTCGTCGGCGAGTGGGACTTCAGGGAGAACCTCCTGAACACGGACGTCTGGCTCGTGGACGTTCTCGCCGACCCGGCAGCGGCCGCCGCGACGGCGCGGAAGCTGACCGCGTCGCCGAAGCGCGACGACACGCCGAGGTTCTCGCCCGACGGGAGAGTCATCGCCTTCCTCTCGGACCGGAAGCTGGGGGACGAGAAGGAGACCTTCCGGCAGATCTGGCTGATTCCCGTGGCGGGAGGCGAGGCGACGCGCCTCACGGCGCACGGCGCGGGCGTCGCGGCCTTCGCCTGGAGCCCCGACGGGAAGCGGGTCGCCTTTACGGCGCCGGCATCGCCCACGGCCGACGAGAGGAAGCGGAAGGACGAGAAGGAGGACCACGTCGTCGTGGACGTGGACGACGTGAAGCCGGCGGCCCTCTGGATCGTCGACGTGGCGACGAAGGAGACCGTTCGCGTCTCGGCCTCGCCCTGGCACGTGACCTCCCCCGACTGGTCCCCGGACGGGAAGACGATCGCCGCGACCGTGGCGCCCTCGCCGAAGGTGCCCGACAGCTTCAACGAGGACGTCGCCCTCTTCGAGGCGACCGGGAGCGGGAAGGGGGCCGAGCCGGGCTGGCTCGTCCGCCGGCCGGGGCCCGACCACGGTCCGCGCTTCTCGCCGGACGGAAAACGGGTGGCCTTCCTCTCGGCCGACGGCCGCGCCAACGACTGGCCCGGGAACCGGGCCGAGCTCTGCGTCGTCCCGGCGGCCGGCGGGGAGCCCCGCAACCTGACGAAGGCCCTCGGCGAGGACGCCGGCAACGTCGCGTGGGCGGCGGACTCCTCGGCCCTCTACTTCACGGCGTCGGAGCGGATGGCGTCGCGCGTTTTCCGCGTCCCGGCGGCCGGAGGCGACGTCCGGCCGCTCACGGACGGGCCGGAGGTGGTCGCCTCCCTCAGCCTCTCGCGGGACGGGAAGCGCGCCGCCTTCGTCCGGCAGTCGAGCCTCGACCCGCCGGACGTCTGGTGGCTCCCGCTCGCGACGCCCGCCGCCGGCGCGAAGGCCTCCGCCGTCCGGCTCACGGAGACGAACCCGGCGCTCGCCGCCGCTCTCCGCCCGAAGGTCGAACGCGTCTCATGGAAGGGGCCGGACGGGCTCGACATCGAGGGACTGCTCCTCCTCCCGCCGGACATCCCGGCGAAGAACCTCCCCCTCGTTCTCGGCATCCACGGGGGACCGGCCGGGAACTTCTCCCACGCCTGCGGCGCCTTCTCGCGAATCTACCCGTGGGAGGAGTTCGTGGCGAAGGGCGTCGCCGTCCTCCTGCCGAACCCGCGCGGGAGCGGCGGATACGGCGAGGCCTTCCGGAAGGCGAACGTCCGGGACTGGGGCGGGAAGGACTACGAGGACCTGATGGCGGGGGTCGACGCCCTGATCGCGAAGGGAATCGCCGATCCGGCCCGGATGGGGGTCATGGGGTGGAGCTACGGCGGCTACATGACCTCGACGATCATCACGAAGACCGACCGCTTCCGCTTCGCTTCGCCCGGGGCCGCCGTGACCGACCTCTGGAGCTTCTACTTCACGGCCGACATCCCGGAGTTCATCGAGAGCTACTTCGCCTCGGTGCCGTGGGACGACTTCGACGTCCTGAAGAGCCACAGCGCGATGTGGGGGGTGAAGAACGTCAGGACGCCCACGCTGATCCTCCACGGCGAGGCCGATGCGCGCGTCCCGACGTCGCAGGGACGCGAGCTCTTCCTCGCGCTGAAGAAGCGTGGCGTCCCCGTGGAGTTCGTCACCTATCCCCGCGAGCCCCACGGGCCGCAGGAGCCGAAGCACGTGAAGGACATCCGCGCGCGGCTCCTCGCCTGGACGGAGAAGTACCTCCTCGGGAAGAACTGAGGGCCCGCCGGGGACGGCGCCCGTCAGGTTCCGGCGGACCCGTCCTCCGGCCGGCGCGGCCGCCGGGGAGCCTCGCGTCCCTTGAGCTGGCCGCAGGCCGCGTCGGCCTGAAGACCCTTTGACCAGCGGACCGTCACGTCGACGCCGGCCCCGGCGAGGACCCGGGCGAACGCGTCGACGGCGGCCGGCGACGGTCGCCGGAGGTCCGGCAGCCACCTCGCCGATTCGTTCAACGGGATGAGGTTCACCTTCGACGGCAGCTGGCGCGCGAGCGCCACGAGCCGCCCCGCCCCCCCCGGC
>DAOMFB010000282.1:0-4458 GCA_035429585.1 Thermoanaerobaculia bacterium | reverse complement strand
CCTCCCGTCGTCGGGGCCGTTTCGAAGGCCCAGTAGCGGGTGGCCGGCGCGGTCGCGTCGGTCGCCATGGCGCGGCGGCGCCGCGCGAACTGCCGGGCCGCGGCCAGGCGCCCGGGCCCCTCCGTGAGCGGGTCGGCGTCGAGGGCGACGAGCACGTCGGCCTTCTCGAGGTCGTACCGCACCTCGACCGCCTCGCCGAACGCGATCCGGTTCCCCTCCCGGACGCGGTCCCGGCCGGCGGCCTCCCACTGGTGCCACTTCGCCTTCGGAAGCCCCGCGAGGAGGGCCTTGAGCCGCCCGGCGAGGCTGGGCGACGTGACGGAGCCGGTCAGGATCCGGAGGCCTTCTCCCTGAAGCCCACGGAGCGACTTCATCCGGGCGCCGACGGCCTCCGAGAGCGCCTCCCAGGTCCGGATCCGCCCGAACTGGGTCAACGTCTGGGACCGGTCGGGGTCGTAGAGGCCGAGGAGGGAGGCCTGGGCGAAGGCGTCCGTCGCGCCGAGGCTGGACGGGTGCTCCGGGTTTCCTTCCACCTTCGTCGGGCGCCCCGTGTGGCTCTCGACGAGGAGGCCGGTGGCGTACCCGGCCAGCGGGAAGGCCGTCGCGAAGAAGAGAGGCCTGCCCGGGACGACCTCCTCGGGCTGCTTGACGTACGGAACCATCTGCTCGCGCGGCTGGCGCGTGCAGGCAGTGAGGCCGCCGAGGGCGAGGGAGGCGCCGGCGAGCTCGAGGAAGCGGCGTCGCGAGAGCCCGTCGTCCCACTCCGCGGCGAAACTCGGGAACTCGCGCTCGAGGAGCCGTCCGAACTCCGGCGTCCCGGACAGCTCCTCGAGGCTCCGCCACCACGAGCCGGCAGGCCGGGCGGCGAGCGCCGCCTTCCAGCCGTCGAGGTCGGGGGCGGCGGGCGGGATCGACGCGTCGACCCGCTCCGACGCGTCCGGTTCTCTCTTGATCGACATCCTTCGAATCAGACCCTCTCTCGCCTCAGCGATGACACGTGCTGCAGTTCGTCAGGGCGAAACGCGGACGAAGCTGGTACTCCCGGGCGAGCGTCTCGCCGAGCGCCCTCTGGTCCGCGGCCTTCCAGGCGAAGTTGAAGATCTCGGCCCGGGGCCGCAGGACCTTCTCGGGGTTCCGGTGGCAGTCGAGGCACCACGACATCTGCAGCGACTCGGCCTGCTGGACGAGCTTCATCCGGTCGATCCGGCCGTGGCAGGAGACGCACCCGACCCCCTTGGCCACGTGGATCGAATGGTCGAAGTAGACGAAGTCGGGGAGGTCGTGGACCCGGTTCCAGACGAGGGGTCGGCCGGTCCGGACGCTCTCGCGCACCGGCTCGAGCATCGGCGCGTCCTTCCAGATGATCCTGTGGCAGTTGTAGCAGGTGGCGGAGGGGGGAATGCCGGCCGAGGAGGAGGTCTCGACGGACGTGTGGCAGTAGCGGCAGTCGATGCCGAGGCCGGTCACGTGGTGGTCGTGGCTGAAGGGGACGACCTGGGGGACCGTGACTCCCTGCCCGGTCACGAAGCCGGAGCGGGCGATCTCCCACCCGGCGCCGCCGAGGGCCCCGGCGAGGACGATCACGCCGATCAGAGACGTCCGGACGAGGGCGTTCGCGCTTTTCGGGAAGATCTGGGGCATCTTGGGCGCGTTCTTATACTATGAATTCGATCCCAGTTGGGAAGGATTCTCAGGAGCAACCTTCGCGGGGAGAGTGTGTTCCCGGGGCTCCCCGTGCGAGACTCGGGCGGTGCTCGACCGGTTGAGACGGATTTTCAAGGCCTTCACGTACCGGGATTTCCGTCTCCTGTGGCTCGGCGCCTTCACCTCCAGCGTCGGGACGTGGATGCAGACGGTCGCCCAGAACTGGCTCGTCCTGACGCTGACGGGCTCCGCCTTCTACCTCGGCCTGTCGGCGTTCCTCCAGGAAGCGCCGTTCCTCGTCTTCTCCCTGTTCGGCGGCGTCCTCGCCGACCGCGTGGACCGTCGGCGGATCCTCCTGGCGTCGCAGGTCGTCCAGCTCTCGTCCGCCTTCATCCTGGCCGGCCTCGTCGTGCTGGGGCGGGTCCACGTCTGGCACATCCTCGCCCTCTCCTTCGCGGTGGGCCTCGCCCAGTCCTTCGGCGGGCCGGCCTACCAGGCGCTCGTCCCGACGCTCGTCGACCGGGAGGACCTCCCGAACGCCGTCGCCCTGAACTCGATCCAGTTCAACCTCGCCCGCGTCATCGGGCCGGTCCTCGGCGGCTGGACCTTCTACGCCTTCGGGGCGGCGGCCTGCTTCGCCCTGAACGGGCTCTCGTTCCTCGCCGTCATCGCGGCCCTCCTCGCCCTCCGGCGGGGCGCGTTCCTCTCCCCGCCGGAGGGAGGGTCCGTCCTCGAGAGCCTCCGGGCGGGCGTCGTCACCGTCCACCGGTCGAAGCCGCTGCGGGGGCTCGTCGGCATCGCCTTCCTCTCCAGTTTCTGCGCCCTCCCCCTGGTGACGCTCCTTCCGGTCTTCGCCAAGGACATCTTCGGCGGGGACGCGAAGGGCTACAGCTACCTCCTGGCGGCCTTCGGCCTCGGGGCGGTGGCCGGGGCGATCGCCGTCGCGGGCCTCTCCCACGTCGCCGGGCGGGGACGGCTCGGCGTCACGATGCTCGGCGTCTTCGGCGTCCTGTCGATCGCGTTCGGCCTCTCGCGCCTCCTCGCCCTCTCGTACGCCGTCCTCTTCCTCGCCGGGGCCGCGATGGTCTCGGTCTTCGCGACCTTCATGACCCTCGTCCAGACGAACGTGGAGGAGGCGATGCGCGGGCGCGTCGTGAGCGTCTACACGCTCGCCTTCCGGGGGGCGATGCCGGTCGGCAACCTCGTGGCCGGATCCCTCGCGGCGCTCTTCACGGCGCCCTGGGTCCTCCTCGGGAACGGCCTCTTCCTGATCCTCTTCTGCGGGGGGGTCCTCCTGGTCCGGAGCCGGGAGGGCGTCCTCTCCCTCTAGGGCGTCCCGGCGCCTCCGAGAAGCCACGCGAAGAGATTCCGGGCGAGCTGGCGGTTGTCCCCCTTCAGGAACTGGTTCTGGAACATCGCGTCGTCGCCGAAGGCGGCGAACCGGCCCTGCCCGCGCCGGCCGGCCACGGCGACGTCGAACGCGTGCCGCGAGTCGCCCGCGTCGAAGACGCCGTCGCGGTTCTTGTCGAGCCAGGCCCGGTCGCTCGTGGTGGCGACGGCCTCGACGCCCGGTCCCGCCGGCCGGAAGCCCCACGCCCCGTAGACCGAGAACGCCGCCAGCCCCTTCGTCAGGGGGTGAGGCGCGAAGCGCGACACGCGGAAGTTCAGCGGCTCCCCGCCGATCACACCGACCTCCTCCCGGAGGACCCCGTTCGTGACCGCCACGCCGAGCAGCGAGAGGAGGACGTGGAGCGGCGACTCGATGTGCAGCATGACGACGAGGGAGCCCCCCGCCTCGACCCACGCCACGACGGCCTCCGACTCGGCGACCGACACGGGGGCGAAAGGCCCGGAGACGACGAGCGCGCGGACGCCGGCGAGGGACTCGGGCGTCAGGGGGGCCCGGGAGCTCCGGACGGACCCGCCGAGGCCGGTCACGACGCCCGCGAGCGCGGAGAGGTCGAGGGGGCGGTCGCCCCGGGCCCGGAAGAGCTGGCCGTGCCCCTCGTCGAAGAGGACGACCGGCGGCACGGGGCCGGCCGCGAGCGCCGGCGCCGACGCGAGGAGAGCGAGAAGGAGAGCCCCCCTCACCGCCACTGCCGCCAGTCCGAGGTCTCCATCTCGAAGGCGACGGCCCGCCGTCCGCGGGTCATGTTCAGGAAGATCCGCTTCGGCACGAGGACCTTCGGGGCGCCGGGAATCGCCGGCGTGAGGAGCTCGAAGGAAGCGCGGATGAAGGCGATCTCCTTCACCTCCGGCCCGACGGTGGTCTTCACCTCGACCTCGGTGGCCCGGAGGCTCGTCGGGTCGAGGTAGACGAGGGCGTCGTCCTGCGGGCGTCCGAGGCCGCGCCCCTCCATCCGGAGCAGGCCGGGCCGGTCCGGGTCGGGCGGAAGGAGCTTCGCCCGCGCGGCCCAGGCGTTCACCTGCTCGGGCTTGAGCCGGGCGTAGAGCTCCATCAGGGCCTGCGCGGCGTCGAAGAAGCGGTCGGCCGTCTCCGGGGAGAAGTCCGGCTCGAGCCCGGCCCGGGGGTCGCCGTACGGAACGGGCGTCGGCTCGGGGGCGCGCTCGAACCGGACGAGCTTCTTCTGGAGGCCCCCCTCGGGCCCGAAGTTCACGTCCTCGAGCCGCGTCAGGCGGAGCTGTCCCTCGACCTTCATCTCGGTCTTCATCCGCCAGCGATAGCCCGCGAGCCGCTCGCGCTCGCGCCGGACGTCCTCGCCGACGCTCGGCGAGGGGCGGGGCGACTCTTGCCAACCGGGGGCGGGGCCTGTATGAGCGAGCAGAAGGACGACGAGCGCGCCGCCGGCGGGA
>DAOMFB010000281.1:0-4501 GCA_035429585.1 Thermoanaerobaculia bacterium | reverse complement strand
CGGGCCCTCGCGCGCCGCGCGCACGTCCGCGAGGGGGTCCCTCGAGCCGCTCGGGCGCGAGTCGGTCCCCAGCGCGAGCCGGCCCGCCGCCAGAAGCCGTCCCGGAGCCGGCGTCGCGCCGAGGACGGAGAGGTTGCTGGCCGGACACCAGACGACGTGCGCGCCCGCCTCGAGCACGCGGGCGACGTCTTCCTCCGAGAACCCGACGCCGTGGATTGCGACCGTGCGCGGGCCGAGGCAGCCGGCGCGGTCGAGGCGCTCCCGCTCGCTCCCCGCCGCCGCGTCGGTCCCCTCGGCGAGATGGACGAACCACCGCGCGCCCGGAGGCGTGGACCGGAAGCTCTCCTTAAGCGGGGGACCGTAGCGACCGGCGAGGTCGAGCGAATGGCACCACCCGAACGGGGAGACGACCCGGACCGGAAAGTCGCTCCGGCCCATGACGTCGAGCAGCGGGTCGTGGTGCGCGGCGGTCGTCGTGCCCGACAGGAGGTTCTTGAGCGCGCCGTGCCGCGCGCGGACCTCTTCCGGGATCGAGCGCGCGGCCCGGAAGGGCTCGGAGGCGAGGACGGGCTGGAGGGCCGCGATCCACCCCGAGGCGTTCGGGAACGTGCCGAGCGGCGGGACCCCGGGAAACGCGTTCAGCGGAAGGTGGTCGTGGGCGTTGAGAAGCCCGGGGAAGACGAGATGCCCGTCCAGCCGGACGACGTGGTCGCCGCGGCGGGGCTCGCCGGCGTCGACGAGCCCTCCCGCGAGACGGAGGGGCCCGGACCGGACGCGCCCGGCCGACACGATCCGCGCTCCGGAGAGAACGACGGCCGGTCCGCCCGGGGAGACGCCGGCCGTGTCAGGCACGGCGGAGCCTCAGGGCGAGGAGGACCGGGAGGCCCTTCTGCCCTTCGTAGAGGTCGAGCTTCCCCGCCGCCTCGAACGCCGGGCGAAGCTCCTCCCCCCCCCCCCCCTCGAGCGCCTCCCCGCCGGCCAGGCCGGCCGCGCCCGCCGCGCGCGCGTGGGACGGAAGCTCGTGCACGTGGTGCTCCACGGCGAAGGTGGCCCCGCCGCTCCGGAAGGAGCGGACCATTCCGCGCCGGGCCGCCGCCGGGTGGAAGTCGGTGACGAGGAGGAGCCCCCGAGGGGCCAGGACGCGCGCCAGCTCGCGGTACAACGGGGCGAGGTCGCAGAGGTGGCCCACCGCGAGCCGGCACCAGGCCGTCCGGAAGGTGGCGGAACCGAAGGGGAGGGCCCGGAGGTCCGCCGCCGCCACCGGCATCCCGCCGCCGCCCGCCCGGAGCATCTCGAAGACCGCGTCGACGCCGACCGCTCCGGCGCGTCCCTCCCGCCGCGCCGCGCGGAGCCTCCGCCCGGTTCCGCAGGCCGCGTCGAGGAGGGGACGGGCGATCTCCGGATCGAGGTCCGCCCGCGCCCGCTCGTCGAGCGCCGCGAGCGCCTCGGCCTTCTCGTACGTCGGAGCCCAGAGGCGGTAGGCCTCGCCCGGCGTCAGCACGGTGCTCATGGGGCCGGCCAGTATACGAACGGGCCGTCGCCGAGAGCGGGCGCTGGAACTCGCGCCGCGAATCGTCTACGGTGGCCCCGATGCCCCTTCCCGTCCTCCTGGTCAATCCCCGCGCCTGCAAGCCGAAGAACGCCCGGCTGCCGCTCTCGATCCTCACGCTCGGCGCGGCGCTCGACGGGAAGGCCCCGTACCGCCTCGTGGACGGGAACCTCGACGCGGAGGCCGGGGCGGCGATCCTCGCCGCCCTCGACGAGTCGCCGCACGCCCTCGTCGGGATGACGGTGATGCCCGGGCCGCAGGTGGGACCGGCCATCGAGCTGTCGAAGGCCGTCAAGGCGCGGCATCCGGAGGTCCCCGTCGTCTGGGGGGGCTACTTCCCGACGCTCTACCCCGCCGCGGCGATCAACGCCCCGTACGTCGACGTCGTCGTCCGCGGACCCGGCGAGGAGACGCTCCCCGAGCTCGCCGCGGTCCTTCCCGCCGCGGGACCGCCGACGCCTCTCGCCTCGGCGGCCGACGCTTCCGCCCTCCGCGGCGTCGCAGGGATCACGTGGAAGGACGCCGGAGCCGCCGTCCACAACGCGGAGCGCGCGTTCCGCCCGCCGGACGGCCTGCCGCCCCTCCCGTTCCATCGCCTCGGCGATCCCGCGCGCTGGCTCCGGCCGACCGCGCTCGGCCGGCGGACGGGAGTTCACCAGGCCGCCGTCGGATGCCGGTACCGCTGCTCCTTCTGCGGCGTCGTCTCGATGTTCGACGGGAGGACCCTCCTCTCGTCCGCGGGCCGCGTCGCCGCGGCCGTCCGGAGGCTCCGCGACGAGCTGGGGGCCGACTCGGTCCAGTTCTACGACAACAACTTCTTCGACCGCGAGGAGTCGTCGGTGCCCGTCCTCGAGGCGCTGGCCCCCCTCGGCCTCCCGTGGTGGTGCTACGCCCGCCCCGACACGCTCGCCGGCTTCTCGGCGCGGACCTGGGACCTCCTCCGGCGGAGCGGCCTGAAGATGGCGTACGTCGGCGCCGAGGCCGCGAGCGACGAGGCGCTCCGGCGGATGCACAAGGGGGCGACGGTGGACGAGACGCTCGAGGTCGCCCGCCGCTGCCGCGAGCACGGGATCGTCCCCGAGTTCTCCTTCGTCCTCGGCGGGCCCGAGGACCCGGAAGGGGACGTCGAGACGACCCTCGCGTTCATCCGCACCCTCAAGGCGATCCACCCCGAGTGCGAGGTCATCCTCTACTTCCACACGCCGACGCCCCGCCGGAGCCCCGAGGCGCTCCGCGAGAAGACGCCCCTCTCCCTTCCGCCTCTCCATTCCGCCGGAGCCGCTCCGTCCCTCGACCTGCCCGGGACGCCCGAGGAGTGGACGGAGAAACGGTGGGTCGACTTCGTCTGCCACCAGGACGCGCCCTGGCTCACGCTGAAGCTGCGGCGCCGCGTCAAGGACTTCGCGGAGGTCCTCGCCTGCCGGTTCCCGACGGCGCAGGACGTCGCCGTCCCCCGGGCGGGGAAGGCCCTCCTCTCGGCCCTCGCCTCGTGGCGCTGGGCGACGCGGACCTACGCCCGCCCCGTCGAGCTCCGGCTCGCCCGGAAGCTGATCCCCCTCCGCGAGCCGCAGGCCGAGGGGCTGTAAGCCCGCTCCGCCCCGCGCGCTCAGCCCGATTCCCCCGCCGGCCCCGGTCCCGGCCCGCCGGACAGGAGCTCCCGGCACCGGCCGAGGACCTCCTCCACGCTCACGCGCCGGAGGCAGTGGAGATCGCCCCGGGCGCAGAACGGCTGCAGGCAGGCCCCGCAGTCCAGGTCCTCGCTGTAGTAGCCGGCGCTGTTCGGCCCTTCGGGCCGGCTCCAGACCGACCGGCTGGCGCCGAAGAGAGCCACCGTGGGGACCCCCTGCGTCCAGGCGAGATGCATGAGGCCGGAGTCGTCGCTGACGACGAGCGATGCGAGCGAGACGAGGGCCAGGGCGACGGCGGGCGACGTCGTCCCCGTGAAGTCGAGGAGCCGGTCTCCGAGCGCGTCCCGGAGCTCCCGGAATCGGGGCGGGACGGGCGCGACCGCGAGGGTCATCAGCTGGCACCCCTCTTCGGCGAGGCGGCGGCCGAGCTCGGCGAAGCGTGGGAGCGGCCACTGCTTCGTCTCCCAGCCGCCCGCGGGATTGAGGCAGACGAGGGGCCGGGTCGGGTCCCGGCCCGCCCGCCCGAGACGCGCGCGCGCCTCGGCCAGCGACTCCCTTCTTCCGTGCGGCGCGAGGACGGGGTCCAGGCGCCCCAGTCCGAGCTTCTCGGCCGCGTCGAGGTAGCGGCTCAGCGCCGTCCGGGGGGCATGGCGGTCGAAGGCCGCCCACGCTCCCGGCCCCAGGAGGCGTGTCAGGAGCATCGACCAGCGGTTTCGCTGGAGGTCGAGGACGGCCGGGACGCGGCGCCGGCGGAGGGAGAGGGCGATCCCGAGGAGCGCGGCGCCCTTCCGGACCTTCGACCGCCGCGTGTCGAAGGCGTGGACGTCGTCGACATCCCGGTGCGCGGCGAAGAGGTCCGCCGAGCGGACGTCCGTCACGACGTCGATGCGCGCGCCGGAGAGCCTCCGCCGGAGAGCGCCGAGGACGGGAAAGGTGATCGCCGCGTCCCCGAAGGCGTGAAACCGGATGACGACGATCCGCCGGGGCTCCGCCCCGGCCCGGAGGGGCACCCCGATGACTCCGTCGGGAGCGAGCGGCGGAACGGGAATCGTCTCCGGCACGACCCGCATGCTAAGCCGCGGCGTCCCGGCGTGGGTCCGGTCGTACGATCGCCCCGTGCGAATCGCCCTCGTCGTCCCCGGAGGCGTCGACCGGTCGGGGACGGCCCGCGTCATCCCCGCCCTCCTCGCCCTGACGCATCGCGTCTCCACCAGGGAGGCCTGGTACAGTCGCAGCGAGCGCGAGGACGTGACGGTGAGTGAGGACTACCGCCTCGAAGGCCAGCGACCCGAGCGGCCGGTGGACGAGAAGGGCACCCGGCGGC
>DAOMFB010000280.1:0-4512 GCA_035429585.1 Thermoanaerobaculia bacterium | reverse complement strand
GCACGTCGACCTCGCCGCGCTTGAACGCGTCGAGCGCCTTCAGCCGCTCGTCCTGCGACTTGTCGCCGTGCAGCGCGTTGGTGCGCAGGCCGTCGCGCTCGAAGGCGCGCGCCAGCCGCGCGCAGCCCAGCTTGCTGTTGACGAACACCAGCGCCTGCGCGAGCTCGCGATCGCGGAGGATCTGCCGCACCGCGCGCCGCTTGTCGTCGTCGGCGACGCTGTAGAAGTGCTGCTCGACGGTCGCCGCGGTCGCGTTCGGCCGCGCCACCTCGACCGTGATCGGGTCCTGCAGGTAGCTCTGCGCCAGGCGCCGGATCTCCGGCGAGAAGGTGGCGGAGAACAGCAGCGTCTGCCGCTGCTTCGGCAGGTAGGCGAGGATGCGCTGCAGATCGGGCAGGAAGCCGATGTCGAGCATGCGGTCGGCCTCGTCCAGCACCACGTACTCGACCTGGTTGAGCACGCAGTTCTTCGCCTCGATGTGGTCGAGCAGCCGCCCGGGCGTGGCCACCAGCACCTCGACCCCGGCCTTCAGCTGCGCGGTCTGCGGCTTCATGTCGATGCCGCCGAAGACCACCGCCGTTCGCAGCTTGGTGTGCTTCGCGTAGGCCAGGATGTTGGCCGCCACCTGGTCGGCGAGCTCGCGCGTCGGCGCCAGCACGAGCGCGCGCACCGGGTGCCGCGCCGGCGACATGCTCGCGTTCTCGTGGCGCAGCATCTTCTGCAGCAGCGGCAGCGAGAACGCGGCCGTCTTGCCGGTGCCGGTCTGCGCCGCCCCCATCACGTCGCGGCCGGCGAGCACCTCCGGGATGGCCTTGGCCTGGATCGGCGTCATCGACGCGTAGCCCTGGTCGGCCACGGCGCGCAACAGCTTGTCGTCGAGAGCGAGGGAGGCGAACAGCGCGGGGCCGGGCGGGGCGGCGTCGGCCGCGGGGCTGGTGGAATCGGTCATGTGCGTCGATTATCCCCGGGATTTCCCGGGGGCCGGCCGCGCCGGGGCGATGGTGCATCTTGATCAGCGATTCGCGGGCCGCGCCGCCCTACGCTTTCGGGCAGGAGACGGCGATGGTCCTCACGGCGAAAAGGACGGGGTTCATCTGCCAGCTGATCGACTGCCCCGACCGGACGCCCGAGTGCACGGGCCCGGGCGAGCGGATCGTCACCGTGCAGAACTTCGTGAAGCTGGCGCCCGGCCTGGACGTCCCGCTCGAGGGCCCGGTCTCCACCTGCGCCCACTGCGGCCGCAGCGGCATCGAGCACCACCTGGACGACGGCACGCTCGTCGTCGTCCACGTCCAGACGACCGAGCTCCTCTCCGACGGGATGGTCACCGAGCCGCAGGACGTCTGCCACCCCCCGCGGGGCTGAACCGGCGCGCGGCCTGACGGCCGTCATACGGGTCACCCGGGCGGCTGCCTAGAATCGCCACCTCATGGAGTGGAACCGGCGGACCCTCCGCGAGTGGAAGACGATCCAGGCGATGATCGCGATCCACTGCGCGGACCGCCACGGGCCGGCGAGCGGGCTCTGCGCGGACTGCCGCGAGCTCCGGGACTACGCCGAGCAGCGTCTCGAGCGCTGTCCGTACGGCGAGACGAAGCCGACCTGCGTGAACTGCCCCATCCACTGCTACCAGCAGACGATGCGGGAGCGGATCCGCGTCGTCATGCGCTACGCCGGCCCGCGGATGATCCGGCGCCACCCGTGGCTCGCCCTGATGCACGTCGTCGACGGCCGGCGGAAGGCGCCCGACCGCCCGCGTCGCGCCCGCCCGTCGCCGGAGCCGCAGCCGTGACGGCGCTCTCGCTCCTCCCCCCCGTCCTCTCGCTCCTCGTCCTCGCCGCGCACTTCTTCCGCGCGGGGCAGCCCGCGCTCTCCGTCGTCTCGCTCCTCCTCGTCGCGCTTCTCGCCGTCCCGAGGCCGTGGGCTGCGCGGACGCTCCAGGCCGCGCTCCTCCTCGGAGCCGCCGAGTGGGTCCGGACGTCGATCTTCTTCGTCGGGATCCGCCGCGAGGCCGGGCGCCCGTGGGGGCGCCTCGCGGCCATCCTCGCCGCCGTCACGGTCGTGACCGCGCTCTCCGCCCTCGTCTTCGAGTCGCGCCGGCTCCGGAAGCGCTACCGGCGGGAGGCCGCTACGCCCGGCGGGTGACGACCTCGAAGGCCGGCGCCTCGACGACGTGGCGCTTCACGGAGCACTGGTCGATCGCGCGGAGGATCGCCCCCTCGTACTTCCCGGGGAAGCCTTCCGGGAGGCGCACCTCGATCCGGATCGTCGAGAGACGCTTCTTCAGGGGATCCCGCTCGGTCGTCAGCGTCAGGGAGAGGTCGTCGGTCGGTATTTTTCGCTCCTGGCAGAAGCGGAGCGCGTAATAGCCCGCGCAGGCCCCGAGCGAGGCGAGGAAGAGGTCGAAGGGGGACGGGGCCGAGTTCCCGCCGCCGTCCGCCACGGGCTGGTCCGTCCGGATCGTGAAGCCCTTGTACAGAGCCTCCACGGCGACGCCGCCGGGAAAGCGGATCTCCATCGTCAGCCCGAGACGCCGTCGTACCCGAGGTAGGCCTCGAGCGCCTGCACCTCGTGCTTCAGGTCGTCGACGCGGCTCCTCATGACGTCGCGGAACGAGAGCATGCCGACCGGCCGCTTCCGCCTGTCGACGACCGGGACATGCCGGATGTGCCGCTCCACCATCGCCGCGACCGCCTCGTCCTCGTCGCCGTCGACGGGCGCGCTGAAGACCGGCGCCGTCATCACCTTCGCGACCGGCGTCTTCGCGGCGTCGAGCTTCTTCAGGACGACCCGCTGCATCAGGTCCCGCTCCGAGAAGATCCCCGCCACGCGCCCCTTCTCCGTCACGACCACGGCGCCGATCTTCCGCGAGACCATCGTCCGGACCGTCTCCTCGACCGAGACCTTCCCGTCGACACAGACCGCGGGCTTCGAGGCTTTCTTCAGGAGGTCAGACATCGCGCACCTCGGATTTCAATATCCGGCGGCGCGGAAACGCCTCCCATGATGCAGATGAACCGGCGGAGGATCAGTTCTCGATCGCGAGGAGGGCGCCCAGGAGCTCGCCGCCGTCGGGGTAGCGGTCCGGGCGGAAGCGCGCGAGGCACTTCAGGAGGACGTCCACCTCGGGCTCCGTGAGGAACGACGCGAAGGGGCGGGGGTCGTCGGGGTCGCGCTCGAGGCGCGCGACGAGGACGTCGTCGCCCACGTACGGCCAGCGCCCGGTTGCCAGCGTGTAGAACGCGGCGCCGAGGGAGTAGACGTCCGAGGCGGGGCTCGGCAGCTCGCCGCGGAGGACCTCGGGCGGGAAGAACGCGGGGCTGCCGATCAGCTTCGACGTCCCCCCGGCGTCGGCCTGCGGCAGGGCGAGGCCGAAGTCGAGGATCCGGAGGATGTCGTGCTCGTCGAGCTGCAGGTTCGCCGGCTTCAGGTCGCGGTGGAGGATCCCCTTCGAGTGGGCCGCCGCGATGCCGCGCGCCGCCTGGACGAACCACTCGCGCCAGTTCTTCTTCACGCGCTCCGGCTCGGTCTTCATCACCTTCTGGAGGTTCGGCCCCTCGAGGTACTCCATGGCGAGGTAGAGGCTCCCGAACCCCTCGCCGTAGTCGTAGAGGGCGACGATGTTCGGGTGGCGGAGGGCCGCGATCGCCTTCGCCTCGCGGATGAAGTAGCGCATCGCCGTCTCGTCGCTCCGGAGCTGCCACGGCAGGATCTTCAGGGCGACGAAACGGTCGAGCTTGCGGTCGAGCGCCTTGTGGACGACGCCCATCCCGCCCCGCCCGAGCTCCGCCACGATCTCGTAGCGGTCCTCCGGCTTCTCGGGCGCCCCGAGCGACGGGGCCGGCCCGCCCGCCGGCGGCGCCACGGGCTGGATCGGGATGGTGCTCCCGGACGGCCGGATCGGGAGGCGCCGGGCCCCTGTCCGGTTCACGGCGGGCGGCGTCCGGACGAGGGCGGGCGGCATGAGCGCGTCGAGCCGGGGAGGCCCCGACCCGGCGGCGATCGGTACGAGCGGGCTCCCCTCGAGGACCGACGCGTCGAACGCGGCGACGCGGCCGAGCTCGGAGGCCTCGGACGGGTCGCCCGCCTCGCGGAGCGCCCGGAGGAGGAGCCGGTAGTGGCCGAGGTTCTCGGCCGTGACGGGGCTCCGCCCGAGCAGCTCGCGCATCACGTGCACCGCGTCGAGGGCCTCGCCCACCTCGAGGTGCGCCTTCGCGAGGTCGCAGAAGGTCTCGGCCACCCCGTCGTCCCCGCGCGGAACGGAGACGAGCTCCTCCCAGGCCCGGTCCTTCCGCCCGGCGGCGATCAGGCATCGCGCGGCCTCGAGGCGGCGGCCGACGCGGGCGAAGAGCTGGGCCGCCTCTTCGTGCCGTCCGCCGGAGCGGAGCGCCTCGGCCGCCAGCGGGAGCTTCCCGGCCGCCCGGAAGAGCGCCGTCGCCTTGTCGTACTGCTCCAGCCGGGCGTAGAGGGTCGCGGCCTTCTCGGCCTGCCCCGCCGCCTCGCCGAGGAGGA
>DAOMFB010000279.1:0-4515 GCA_035429585.1 Thermoanaerobaculia bacterium | reverse complement strand
GTGGCGGGGCTCGCCGCGGGGCTCTCGATCCCCGGCGGCGAGGCGGCGGGCGAGGCGGCCCGGAGCACCCTCGAGGCGTCGCTCCGGGAGTCGCCGGACCTCGACGTCCTCCTCGCCCTCGCGCGCTACTGCGAGTGGACGGGGCAGCGCCGGAAGGCGCTCGACCTCCTCGCGGCGGGGCGCGCGACCTTCCCCGGCGCCTGGCGGGTGCTGACCGTCCTCTCGCAGACGCTGGAGAGGGAGGGGCACTTCGACCGGGCTCTCGCGGTGGCCGAGGAGGCGACGCGCGTCGCGCCCTGGCGCGCGGAGGCGTGGCGCGCGCTCGCCGCGGTCCGGAGCACGCTGGGCCGGACGGCGGACGAGGAGGCCGCCCTCCGCCGCTCGGAGGACGTCCTGCGCGAGCTCGCGGCCGCGTGGCAGGAGGGGACGGCGTGCGTGGCCCGGGAGTCCCCCGGCGGACCGGCCGGCTTCTCCCCCGCCGCTAGATGAAGCGGCGGATCGCCTCGTTCCAGAACGGCCAGTCGTGGCCGAAGACGCCGGGCCAGAACTCCGCGTGGCAGGGGATCCCCTTGCTCCCGAGGAGGCCGGCGAACTCGCGGTTCTGCTGGATCAGCGAGTCGTGCTCGCCGGTCGCCACGATCCACTCCACCTGGCGGAGCCGGTCGCACCAGGCGGCGTCCATGTTCGCGACGTAGGCGGCGGGGGAGTGGAAGTAGGCGAGCTCGCCCCACCAGCCGTCGAGGTACCGGCCGATGTGGTAGAGGCCGGAGAAGCAGATGGCCTTCGTAACCCGCCCCGGGTAGCGTCCCGCGAGGTTCGCGGCGTGGTAGGCGCCGAACGAGGCGCCGCCGACGGCCACGTTGCCGCCGGTCCGGCCCTCGATGAACGGGAGCATCTCGTCGCGGAGGTACCGGTCGTAGGCGTCGTGGCGGAGGACGCGGTCGCGGGGGGAGACGGCGGTGTTGTACCAGCTCTCCGCGTCGACCGAGTCGACGCAGACGACCTGGATGTGTCCCGCGTCCACCTTGTCGGCGAGCGCTCCGACGAGGCCGAAGTCCTCGTTCTGGTAGAAGCGCCCCATCGAGGTCGGGAAGAGGAGGAGGGGGCGGCCCCGGTCGCCGAACCAGAGGAACTCCATCCGCCGGCCGAGCGCGGGGCTCGTCCACGAGTCGTAGGTGCGTTTCATGGCGGCGGAGTCTACCGCCGCCCCTGCTAGGATTCGCGCCCAGCCGGAAGATCGGAGACAGAGAAATGGCCACGAAGAAGATCGGCATCCTGTTCGGGATGGAGGACACCTTTCCCTGGGCGCTCATCGACGAGATCAACGCCCGCGCCCGGGCGGGCGGCGAGGCGATCGAGGCCTCCGCGGTGAAGACCGGCGCCCTGAGGCAGGACGTTCCGCCCCCGTACGACGTGATCCTCGACCGGATCAGCCACGAGGTCCCCTTCTACCGGACCTTCCTGAAGTGCGCGATCGCCGGCGGCACCCAGGTCGTCAACAACCCGATGTGGGGATCGGCCGACGACAAGTTCTTCGACAACGTGGTGGCGCTCTCCGTGAACGTCGCCGTCCCGAAGACCGTCCTCCTGCCGCACAAGGAGCATCCGCCGAACACGACCTCGAAATCGTTCCGGAACCTCCTGATGGTCGACTGGGAGGCCGTCTTCGCCCATCTCGGCTTCCCGATCTTCCTGAAGCCCGCCTACGGGGGCGGCTGGAAGGACGTCTACAAGTGCGACGACCGGGAGGCCTTCTTCGCGGCCTACGACCGGACGCGCGACCTCACGATGATGGCGCAGGAAGCCATCGCCTTCACCGACTACTACCGGTGCTACGTCGTGGGCCGCAAGCGGGTGCGGATCATGGGCTACGCCCCCGAGCAGCCGCACGCCCTCCGCTACGCGGCGGCGAAGGGAAAGGCGGTGCCGGCGGCGATGGTGGAGCGGATCACGCGGGACGCCCTCGCCCTCTGCGACGCCCTCGGCTACGACCTGAACACGGCGGAGTTCGCCGTGAGGGACGGCGTTCCCTACGCCATCGACTTCATGAACGCCGCTCCCGACGCGGACGTCCATTCGGTCGGCGAGGAGAACTTCCACTGGATCGTCCGCTCGATGGCCGACTTCCTGATGGAGCGCGCCCGGAACCCGCGTCCGTTCGAGCCGACGGGCTCCTGGCCGCGGGCGCTCGGCCTCGCGACGGCTTGACGGCGCGCTTCTCGTCCGCCGAGGTCCTCCGGGCCTGCGGCGCCCGGCTCCTCCGGGCCGGCGCGGGCGCGGTCTTCGACGGGGTCTCGACGGACACGCGGAGCATCGCGCCCGGCTCGCTCTTCGTCGCCCTCCGGGGCGAGCGCTTCGACGCCCACGACTTCCTCCTCGAGGCGGCGGCGAAGGGGGCGGCGGGGGCGGTCGTCCGGCGCGGAACGGAGATTCCGGCCGGCGCGGCGCCGGGGTTCGCCCTCTTCGAGGTGGAGGAGACCCGGGCGGCGCTCGGGGCCCTGGCGCGGTTCCACCGGGAGCGCCACGCCCTCCCGCTCGGCGCGGTGGCCGGCTCGAACGGCAAGACGACGACGAAGGAGATGGCGGCCGCCATCCTCCGGACGCGCGGCGACGCCCTCGCCACGGAGGGAAACATCAACAACGAGGTCGGCGTCCCGCTGACCCTCCTCCGGCTCGAGCCGACCCACAGGGCGGGCGTCGTCGAGATGGGGATGGCGGGCCCGGGGGAGATCGCCCGGCTCACGGCCATCGTCCGGCCGAGGGCGGGGCTCGTGACGCTGATCGGCGAGGAGCACCTCGAGTTCCTGAAGGACCTCGACGGCGTGGCGGCGGCGGAAGGGGAGCTCTACCGCGGGCTCGGCGAGGGGGCCGCCGCCGTCGTGAACGCGGACGACCCGCGCTGCGTGGCGCAGGCGGAGCGGGCCGCCCCCGGCGTCCGGAGGATCTCCTTCGGCAGGAGCCCGACGGCGGACGTCCGTCTGCTGCGGGTCACGCCTCTCGGGACGGAAGGGCAGGAGATTCTCCTGGAAGGAGAAGAGGGCGAGGGCGGGGCAGGCCGAGGGCCCTTGGCGGAGAACCTGCAGCGCAGCAGGGGGGGGCGCAGGGAGGAACGGGCTGTTCGACTCTCCTTCGTGGGGGAGCACAACGCGATGAACGCGGCGGCGGCGGCGGCTCTGGCCCGGGCGCTCGGCTTCTCCTGGGACGAGGTCGCGTCAGGCCTCGCGGCGGCGCGGCCGTTCGTCCACCGGTCGCGCCTTCTCTCGGCGGGGGGCGTCACGATCCTGGACGACTGCTACAACGCGAATCCCTCTTCGATGGCGGCCGCCCTCGCGACGCTCGGCACGCTCGCGGGGGGCGGCCGGCGCGTGGCCGTCCTCGGCGACATGCTCGAGCTGGGCGAGGCCGAAGAGCGCGAGCACCGCGCGCTCGGGGCTCGGGCGGCGGCCGCGGCGGACCTCGTCGGCTTCTTCGGGCCGAGGTCCCGCCGCGCGTTCGAGGCGTTCCGGGCCTCCGGCACGTCGGCCTCTTCCGCCGCCCATTTCACCGAGATCGAGCCGCTGCTCGCCTGGCTGAGCGGCCGTCTCCGCCCGGGGGACACCGTCCTCGTGAAGGGGAGCCGCGGGATGCGGCTCGAGCGCGTCGTCGAGGGGCTGACCGCGGGCCGGCCCGGCCCCGGGGTCAGGGAGCCGGCGTGAGAAGGCGCTGGACGGCCTCGATCATCTGGGGGCTCTTGAGACCCGCCTTCCGTCCCTCGGCGAGCGCCTCCTCCGGGCTCTTCCCCTTCATCGCCTGGTAGACGGCCCAGAGGCCGCCCACCCGGTTCGAGGAGCCGCAGTAGAGGAGGACCGGCCCGGCCGCCGGGTCGTCGAGGACCTTCGCGACCGCCTCCACGTCCTTCTTCGAGAAGGTGCCGGGGGAGACGGGGACGTTGACCCAGCGGAGGCCCTGCTGCTCCACGAGGGCCTGGTCCTTCTCGAACCCTTCGGACGGCGCCCGGAGGGAGACGGCCGTCCGGAAGCCCATGGCGCCGAGCTTCTTCAGGAGGTCGGGCGTCGGCTGGCCCGCCACGGCGAGACCGGGACCGAGCCGCTGCCAGTTCGGGGCCTCGGCCTTGTCGACGGAGGCCGGGATCTCTCCGGCGTGCGCCGCCAGGGAGGCGGCCACGAAGAACACGAGCGACGCGAGCTTCCTCATCGATTCCCTCTTCCTGATCCTCAGGGGAGCGTCTGCGCCCCGATGACCTTCTCCTGGCGGGCCCGGAACCGCCGGAGCTTCGCCCGGAGCGACCCGTCGGCGAGGGCCAGGATGGCGATGGCGAGGAGCGCGGCGTTCGTCGCCCCCGCCTTGCCGATCGCGAGGGTCCCGACCGGGATGCCGCCGGGCATCTGGACGGTCGAGAGGAGGGAGTCGAGCCCCTTCAGCGACGCGCTCTCCATCGGGACACCGAGGACCGGCACCAGCGTGTGGGGGGCGAGGAGGACGGCGGGGTGCGCCGCGGCGCGGGCGGCCGCGAGG
>DAOMFB010000278.1:0-4516 GCA_035429585.1 Thermoanaerobaculia bacterium | reverse complement strand
GGGCGGCTATGCGACGCTTGTCGATGTCACTTTCACCGGCAATGCCGCCACCGGCGACGGTGGCGGGCTGTACAACGGTGGCCCCAACAGCGGAGTGAGCAGCCCCACCCTGACCAACGTCACCTTTACCGGCAACCAGGCGGCCGGCGCCGGAGGGGCGGCCGCGGGCGCCGGAGCGGGGGCCGGCGCGGCCGGCGGTTCTCCCTTCGGGAACGACTCGGTCGCGCAGTAGTAGCACTTCACCTTCGGGTGCGGGGCCGACTCGAGGAGCCAGTAGGAGAAGCGCTTCTTGCAGTTCGGACAGGTGATCAGTTCGCGTGCGCCTTTGACCATGACGCGCGGATTATGGCCCGTCCGGGCCCGGCGTGCGGCGCGAGGCGGCCAGCTGGAGAGCCAGGAGGGCGAGGAGCCCGGCCGTGCAGGGGAGCGACGCCTCCGGGCCGAAGGAGCCTCCCGAGAGGAGCCCCGTCCGGGCGCCGGAGATGCCGAGCGGCAGGAGCGCCGGCGCCGCGAGGACGCCGCTGACGGGGAGGCCCGCCGCGGCGAGGGAGAAGTTCCAGAGGAAGTGCCACGCCCAGGCCCCGAGGAGCGAGCCTTGCGACCAGAAGAGCCAGCCGAGCACGAGACCGGCGAGGGCGATGTTCCCGGAGGCCAGGGGCGTCACGCCCGGGTTCGCGCCGTGGACCGCGGTGAAGAGGGCGGCCTGGACGGCGTTCGCGAGGAGCCCGGCGAGCAGCCACGTCCGGCGGCGCGCCGCCGCGAGCCGCGGCGAGCCGGCCGGCTCGCCCGGAAGCGGGTGGACGGTCACGAAGGAGAGAAGGAAGAGGAAGAGGACGCCGATCCCTCCCATGAGGACGCCGCGGAAGAGCAGCTCCTCCGAGAGGCTCTGGACGAGGAATCCCGCGAGGAGACGGAGGGGGCCCCCGGAGGCCGCGGCACCTCCCGGCGACGGGAAGGCCGACCAGCCCGGCGACTCGCTGCGGAAGCCTCCGCCGAGGGCCGCGGCGAGGAGCGAAAAGGCCGCGAGAGCCAGTGCGCCCAGGGCCCCGGCCGCGACGTGCCGGAGGGGCCCCGCCCCGAGGGAGCGCGGCTTCGGATCGAGGCGGGAGAGCCAGAAGCGGTGGAGGAGGAAGAGGAAGAGGCCCGCTGCGACGAGGAGGACGGGGATCGCCGGCAGGGTGGCGGAGACGTCGAGGCTCGAGGACGTTCCCGTGAAGAAGGGCACGGCGACGCGGCATGTTAGCAGCGGCGCTGCGGCCTACCGCGATCCGCGCCCCCCCTCGATCAGGTTGACGAAGAGGCGGTAGGCCCCCGGCACGCCGGCCGGAAGCTGCCGGAAGAAGGCGAGGCCGGTGTAGACGAACGCCCCCTTCCCGTACCGCGCGAAGAGGAGCGAGCCTTCCTTCGGCTTCTCGCCCGGGTCGCTCATCGCGAGCGGCGTCTCGTATTTCGGGTCCCACGTCCCGGCGAAGTAGAGGCCGCGCTCCTGGATCCATCCCTCGAAGTCGGCGGCGGAGATCCGGTTCGGGACGTTCAGGAGCGGGTGGGACGGATCGACGAACGCGACCGGCGCCTCCTCGACGGTGACGCGGTCGCGCGAGATCTTGAAGGGGAAGGGGCCGATCTCCTCCGTCACCAGCTCGCCCGTCGTGCCGTACTGGACCACGAAGACGCCGCCGGCCTCGACGTACTTCATCAGCCGGGCGTGCAGCGCTTTCAGCCGCGGCCGCGTGTTGACGGCCCGGATGCCGGCCACGACCGTCACGAAGCGGGAGAGGTCGTCCGTCTCGAGCTCCTCGTCGGACAGGAGCGTCACGCGGTAGCCGAGCTGCCGGAGGGCCTCGGGCACGTTGTCGCCCGAGCCGACGACGTAGCCGATCTCCCGCGCGGGCGCGGCGAGGTCGAGCCGCAGCGCCTTCGCCTCCGCGGGCGGGAGGAGCGTCTGGCGCGGGGTGTGCGGGTAGTGGACGCGGGCGAGGGTCCGGGCCCACGCCGTCCCAGAGACGACGGCCGCGGCCCGGAGCGCGGCGGCGGACGGCCGCGCGGGAGGCGTCACGGTGACCGTGATCCGGCGCTCCTCGTCGCGGGCGGCGAACGAGAACGGGACCTCGGCGGGCGTCGCCGTCCACCCGCCGTCCAGCGTGACGCGGAGCGTCCCGGAGGCCGGGGCGAAGCTCCGGAGGGAGATCGCCACCGTCTTCGGCGCCGAGCCGGCGAAGGCGTAGACCTTCTCGTCGAAGGTCGCCGTGACCGGCGGGACGACGTCGAAGGGCATGTAGATCTCGCCGCGGACCGGGTCCGTCCGGCGATAGACGACCGGCGTGACGAACTCCAGGGCCTGTCCGGCCGCCGTCACGCGGAACCGCGCCACGAGCGGCGGCGCGGCCTCGGCCTTTCCGATGAGGGAGGCGTTCTCGACGGTGTAGAGCCCCTTTCCCGCGGGCGCCGCGAGCCAGTACGGGTTCGTGAGCGGCTGGCCGGCCGGCAGCGTCATCGTCACCTCGGCGCGGAGCGGCTCGTTCTCCTTCAGCTCGCCGCCCGGAGCGGCGGCGGCGTCCGTCACCTCGACCGAGGCCAGCCTCATCGGGAAGCGCGAGCGGTTCAGGATCATCGTGGAGACCTTGACGGACCCGCCGGGGACGGCCGCGGGCTCGGCGGCCACCGCCTCGACCCAGACGCCGGCAGCGGAGCGGATCACCTCGAGGAGCTCGGCGCGCTTGACCTCCTTCCAGTGGCCGGCCGGAAGCGCGTTCAGCCTCTCCCAGGCCCGGAGGAGGAGCGGCAGGCTGGCCGCCGGGTCGTCCTCGCGGAAGGTCCGCTCGGCCTCCGCGAGGAGCGGCGCGACCGCCTCGCCGCCGGGAACCCGCTTCCAGGTCAGGTCGATGCCGTCGAAGAGGCCCGACTCGGTCCGGTCGCCCCGGAGCGGGGCGAAGTCGTTCGGGAAGGTGCCGCGCCGCTCGGCCGAGCCGAAGCCCTGGCTCTTGTGCATCGTCCGCGCCTGGGCGGCGATCTCCGTGTACGAGCGGCCGAGGAGGGCGTTGTAGGCGCCGAGGTCGGCCGAGACGCTCCCGGGCGGGACGGTCCGGGGCTGGTCGGGGCGGAAGCGGAACGCGTTGAAGAAGAGCCGCCGCGGCGTGAACGGGGCGAGCCCCCCGGCGATCTGCTCGGGGAACCGCTTCGGGTCGCCCGCCGCCTCGAACGCCTCGACGGAGAGGATCGCCGAGGCCGTGTGGTGGCCGTGGCCCCCCTCGCCGGTCGTCGGGAAGCGGTTCACGACGACGTCGGGCCGGAAGGTCCGGATGACGCGGACGACGTCGGCGAGGACCTTCTCCCGGTCCCAGACCGAGAGGGTCTCCTCGGGGCTCTTCGAGTACCCGAAGTCGATGGCCCGCGTGAAGAACTGCTGCGCCCCGTCGACGCGGCGCGCCGCGAGGAGCTCCTGGGTGCGGAGGAGTCCGAGCAGCTCGGCCGCCTCGGAGCCGATCAGGTTCTGCCCCCCGTCGCCCCGGGTGATCGCGAGGTAGGCCGTCGAGACGAGCTGTCCCTTGGCTCCCCAGGCGAGGAACGCCGTGTTCTCGTCGTCGGGGTGAGCGGCGACGTAGAGGACGCTCCCGACGACGTTTAGCTTCTTCAGGGCGAGCCGGATCTCGGCGGCGCTCATCGCCTCCGCCGGCGCGGCGGCGGCGAGGCGGAGCGGGAGCGCGAGGAGGCCGGCGGCGAGGAGGCGGGAGACGGTCGTCCTGAGGATCTGTCTCATCAGGCCCCCCAGTGTACCGGTCTCACTCGGGCGCCGGGCGGGCGTGCGTCTCGGTCACGAGGGAGATCAGGAGGAAGGCCGCCGCGATCGCGCCGAAGCAGAGGAGGAATCCGGCCCGGTAGGCCGACGCCGGGTAGCGCCGGGCGGCGTTCTCCATGGCCCCGGCCCACCGGGCGTCCAGGATCGCCCCGACGGCGTTCTGGAGGATCGCGGCGCCGAGGAAGCCGCCCGCGTTGACGGTGGCCGTCGCGATGCCGGAGAAGCGCGGGCGGTTCACCTCGCGCGCGAGGGCCCAGGTCAGCAGCATGGCCGAGGAGGAGAAGCCGAAGAGAAAGCAGAACGGCACGAGCGCCGGGGCCGGGAGGCCGGCGGGACGGAGCGCGAGCACCCCCCAGAGAACGGCGTAGGCGCCCGTGAAGAGGGCGTACGGAAGGCGCCGCCGGGCGAGGACCCGGTCGGACAGGTGCCCGACGAGCGGCGCGCCGACGATCACCCCGATCGCGACGGCCGACATCGCCCGTGCGGCGGCCGCGGCGGACAGGCCGTAGACGTCCCGCAGGTACGGCACGCCCCAGAGCCCGTAGAAGACCATGAGGGTCCCGTAGATGCCGAAGAAGATGAAGAACATCGGCCACGTCTTCGGGTTCCTCCAGACCGAGGAGATCCCTTCGCGCATCGAGAAGCGGGGGAGCGGGAGGGACGACGCGACCGGCGGCCGGTCGCGGACCACGGCCCACGTCACGGCGGCGATCCCGGCCG
>DAOMFB010000277.1:0-4518 GCA_035429585.1 Thermoanaerobaculia bacterium | reverse complement strand
GCGGCCGGGAGGAGGATCGTCTCCCCTTCGGCGAGGCCGGCGCGCACCTCGCACTCCCGCTCCCCGCGCCGGCCGAGCGTGACCGGAACGGCCTGGACGCCGCGCCACCCGCGCCGGTAGACGACGGCCCCCGAGCCCGAGAGGAAGACGGCCTCCGCCGGGACGAGCAGCGTCCCGGCCGAGCGGGCCGTCTCGATCGAGCCCCTCAGGCGCATCCCCGGGCGCATCTTCTGCCGGTCGATCTCCGCGAGCGACACCTCGACGCGGACCACCTTCCGCGGCATCCGGGGCGAGAGGCGCTGGATCGTGAGGCCGACCGTCGCCAGCTCTCCCCGGTAGAGGACGTCCGGGTGCGCCTCCAGCTTCAGCGTCACCGGCGCGCCCGGGCGGAGCCGGGCCGCCGCCCCCTCGTCCACCTCGCCGCGGACGACGAGGCGCGTCAGGTCGGGGATCTCCATGACGAGCTCCCCCCGCCAGCAGCTGTCGCCCACCTTCTTCTTCTCGTCGCGCCAGTTGGCCACGTAGAGGACCGTGCCGTCGCGGGGCGCCGTCACCGCCATCCGCCCGATCCGCTCCTCGATCTCGGTCACGTGCCGGGAGGTCCGCTCGAAGCGGCGGCGGAGCGCCTCCTGCTCCGCGTCGGCCGACCGCTCGAGCGAGGCGACCTTCCGCGTCCAGGACGCCACCTCGAAGTCGGCGAGCGCCAGCTCGAGCACCGAGATCTTCAGATCCGTCGCCTTCACGAGCTCCGGCGGGACGTCCACCTTCAGGCGGGCCTTCTTCTGCCGCGCCTCGGCCTCGGAGCGCTGGAAGGCGGCGTCGCGCTTCTTCTGCGCGAGCTCCACCTCGCGCCGCTCGATGGACGTCCGGACCGAGTCGCGCTCGGCTTCCATGTCGATCAGCTTCTGCTTCAGGTCCGACGGGTCGAACCGGAGGACGACCTCGCCCGCCTTCACGCTCGACCCCTCGGACGCCATCTCGGCGATCCGGTACTCCCAGACGTCCGGGAGGGTCGGCGCCGTGATCGACTGCGTGTTGACGGCCCGGAGCGTCCCCGTCACCTCCACCCCGACCACGAGGTCGCCGCGCCGCACCTTCCACGGCGTTCCCCGAGCCGCCAGCTCCTCGGGGGGCGCCGCGGCCGCAGCGGCGGCCTTCGGCGGCGCCGGCGGGGGCGGCCCGGCCTCCACGCGGACCGACTGCCCCGGGCGCAGGGGAGCGTCCTCGGGGCGGTCGAGGCGAACGAGGACGCGCTGGGCGCGGCGCAGCGACTCCCGGGAGGTCTCCTGCGCGACCGGGGCGATCTCCTCGACGGTGCCCGGCAGGGGCCGGTCCGGCTCGCCGTCGGGAGTGCAGACGACGCGCGTCCCCCTCTCGAGCCGTCCGTCGTCGACGTCGTAGAGCCAGGCCTCGACGCGCATCCCCGCGCGCGCCGGGATCCGGGCCGCCAGGAGGCCCGGCCAGAGCGTGTCGCCTTCCTGGATCTTCCGGTGCTCCCGGGGCTGCTCCCCGATGACGAGGAGGCCGTCGGCCGGCGCCACGAGCGTCAGGGCGTCCACGGTCCGCCGCGCGATGTCGCGCTCGCGGCGGGCCTTCTCGAGGTTGATCCGGCGGACGGCGAGGTCCGCGTCCGTCGCGGTGCGGGCGGCCCGGAGGTTCTCCTCCGCCTTCGTCCGCTCGGCCTCGGCCTTCTGGAGGGCGAGCCGCTTGTCCTCGTCCTCGCGCCGCGCCCGGATCCCCTCGGGGATCTCCGCCTCCACGCGCGCGCGCTCCACGGCGTTCTTCCGCTGCTCGAGGGTGAGGAGCTTCTCCTCGAGCTGCGTCTCGACGTCCGCCACCGCCCGGACGAGCTCCGACTCCAGCTGCTCGACGGCGAGGACCTTCTCCTCCAGCTGCGACGCGAAGGTCGCGCTGTCGAACTCGAGGATCCGCTGGCCGGCCTTCACGAAGGCCCCGTCGTTCTCGATCCAGCGCACCTGCATCTGCCACTGGTTCGTCTGGGGGACGAAGACGTCGGACGAGCGGACGGGGACGAGCTCGCCGGTCAGGACGAGGCGCCCGGAGGGGACGGGAGCCGGCGCCGTCCGGGGCGTCGGCGCGGGACGGGCCGGCGCCGAGGAGGCCGCGTCACGCGAGCAGGCCGGGAGAAGGGCGAGAGAGACGACGGCGGCGGCGAGACGGTTCATTCCCGGTTTCTTCTACGGAGAGCCGGCCCGGGCCGTCCTCTAAACTGCGGCCATGATCCGCACTCCGAGCCTTCGATTATTGACTCTCGCCGCCGCTTTTTCACTCGCCGCCCCCCTCGCGGCCGAGGGCCCTCCCGCGAAGCGTCCCTTCACCCTCCCCGACTTCTACCGCGTCGTCACCGTCGGCGAGCCGGCCCTCTCCCCGGACGGGCGGAGCGTCGTCTACACGGTCACGGCCGGGGACGTGAAGACCGGGAAGCGGACGACGGCCCTCTGGACGGTCGGAACCGACGGAGCGGGCGCCCGCCGCCTCACCTGGTCCGAGGCGCGCGACACGCAGCCGACCTTCACGCCCGACGGGAAGACGCTCGCCTTCCTCTCCACGCGCTCCGGCGACCCGCAGCTCTTCCTCCTGCCGCTCGCCGGCGGCGAGGCCGAGAAGAAGACCGACTTTCCGGGAGGGATCTCCGACCCCTCCTTCTCGGCCGACGGCACCAAGGTCCTCTTCGCCGCCGACGTCGACCCGGCCTGCGGCGCCGACGCCGCGTGCAACAAGGCGTCGGCCGAGGCGCGCGAGACGTCGAAGCTGAAGGCGTGGGTGGAGGACGCCCTCCTCTACCGGCACTGGAACTCCTGGAGGGAGGGGCGGCGGACGCACCTCTTCCTCCTCGACCTCGCCACGGGGGCCCTCACGGACCTGACGCCGGGGGACGTCGACGGGCCCGTCTTCTCCGTGGGCGGCTCGCGCGACTTCGACCTCTCGCCCGACGGAAAGGAGCTGGCCTTCGCCTCGAACCGGACGAAGGAGCCGGCCGAGAACACGAACGCCGACCTCTTCGTGGTCCGCCTCGACGGCGGCGCCGAGGCGCTGAAGGCCCCGAGGAACCTGACCGCGAGGAACGCCGGGTGGGACGGGACGCCGCGCTACTCCCCGGACGGGAAGTGGCTCGCCTTCCGGCGGCAGGTGACGCCGAAGTTCGAGGCCGACCGCTTCCGGATCGTCCTGATCGACCGCTCGACCGGCGTCGAGCGCGACCTCACGGCGGGCCTCGACGACACGGTCGGAGACCTCGCCTGGTCCGCCGACTCGAAGAGGATCTTCTTCACGGCCGACGTGAAGGGGCGGACGCCCCTCCACGAGCTGGAGGTCGCCACCGGGAAGATCCGCGTCCTGACCGGCGTCGGCACCCTCGACGCCTTCCGGGTCGCGCGGGACGCCTCCTTCGCCGTCGTCGCGCGGCGGCGGATCGGCCAGCCGACCGAGCTCTGGCGGATCGACGTCTCGCCGAAGCCGAACCCGGCCGGGACGCGCCTGACGACGCACAACGCCGCGCTGGAAGCCGAGGTGGACATCCGGCCGGCGGAGGAGCGGTTCTTCCCGGGCGCGGACGGAAAGCCCGTCCAGACCTGGATCGTCACGCCGCACGGCTTCGACCCCGCGAAGAAGTACCCCCTGATCCTGAACATCCACGGCGGCCCGCAGCAGCAGTGGTCGGACTCGTTCCGCGGCGACTGGCAGGTCTACCCCGGCGCCGGCTACGTCGTGGCTTTTCCGAACCCGCACGGCTCCACCGGCTTCGGCCAGGCCTACACCTCCGCGATCTCGGGCGACTGGGACGGGAAGGTGATGGAGGACGTCGCGAAGGTGACGGACGAGCTGGCGAAGCTCCCGTACGTCGACCCGCAGCGGATCGGCGTCATGGGGTGGTCGTGGGGCGGGTACGCCGTCATGTGGCTCGTGGGCCACACGGACCGCTACAAGGCCGCGGCCTCGATGATGGGGGTCTACGACCTCCGGTCGATGCACGGCGCGACGGAGGAGCTCTGGTTCCCCGAGTGGGACCTGAAGGGCGCCCCGTGGGAGAACCCGGACGGGTACCGGAAGCAGTCGCCGTCCTCCTACGCCCGGAACTTCCGGACGCCGACGCTCGTCCTGACCGGCCAGAGGGACTTCCGCGTCCCCTACGCGCAGTCGCTCATGTTCTTCACCGACCTCCAGAAGATGGAGGTCCCGTCGCGCCTCGTCGTCTGGGAGAAGGCGGGGCACTGGCCCTCCTGGCAGGAGATGGCGCTCTACTACGCCGCGCACCTCGACTGGTTCCACCGCTTCCTCGGCGGGGACCCCTCGCCGTGGGATCCGCGGGCCATGGCGGCCGGGAAGGTCTGGGACGCGGCGGACGGGAAGAAGTAGCGCCGTGTTCTCCGGGCGGACGCCGCCGCGAGAGGCCACGAACCGCCTGACGCGGGCCCTCGCGGCGCGATCCGCGCCGCCGCTCGACCTGACGGTCACGAACCCGCCGGACGTCGGGCTCGACGTGCCGGGGGCCCCGCT
>DAOMFB010000276.1:0-4525 GCA_035429585.1 Thermoanaerobaculia bacterium | reverse complement strand
GCCGGCCCAGAGGTGCCGCGCGACCGGCCCGTAGTGCGCCGCGCTCCACGGGCCCAGCTGGGTCGCGAAGAGGGCCTTGACGGCGATGACGACGGCCGCGACGTGCGTCAGGGCGAGCGCCGCGAGCGCCGCGAGGAGCCGGAGGACCCCCCGGTCGCGCAGCAGGCGCGGCCGCGTCGCCGAGAGCGAAAGGAGCAGGATGACGTTCGCCGTCAGGTCGTCGGCCGGGAGGCCCGGGCGGTCCGACGTCGACGCGAAGTCGGACCGGTCCACGACGATCCGGCGCTCCTCGGCGCCGAGGCGCGTGGCCGCCGGCCGCTCCAGGGCGCGGAGGACCGGCTCGGCCGCCCACGCCAGGAGCCCGTCGTACGCCGGCGAGCCCGCGCGCCAGAGGAGCAGTCCGGCCAGAAAGCCGGCGGCGGCCCTAATCGCGAGTCCCACGTCCGGTGACCCGCCGGCTCCAGAGGGCGAAGAGAGCGACCGCCACGAGAATGAGGAGCGTCTGCCAGACCGCCGTGTGGAACAGCTCGAAGACCTCCCGGTGGTGGACGCCGAGCCAGAAGAGCGAGACGACGCGGACGAGGTTCAGCGCCTGGATGACGACGAAGCCGGCGGCCAGGGCCAGGAAGCGGCTGCGCGCCGGCGCCGGGAACGCGAGAACGGCGGCGAGGAGGATCAGCATCGCTTCCACGCCGTTGCAGCCGTTCTTCACGTCGACGGCGAACGCGGGCGAGACGATCCGGGTCCCGGACGAGCTCGCCGGCTCCCCCGCGGCCCGGAGCAGCGCCGTGGACGCGCGCACGATCCGTTCCGTGAACGGGACGACGACGTAGTCGTTCCCGGGCTTCACCGCGACGGCGAGGTAGAACACCCCCAGGAACGCGGCGAAGCGGACGAGAAAGCGGGTCTCGGGCTTCGCCGCGCCCTCCTACCGGACGAGCGTGCTGTTGTCGACCAGGAAGCGCCGCGTCGCCGCCGCCCGGCGGGTCGACTGTCCGTCCTGGACCTCGATCGTCAGGTCGTGCTCGCTGTTCGAGAGCTTCGTCGTGTCGAGGTAGAAACGGAAGCGCGCCTCGTAGGCCTGCGGGTAGTACGGATAGATCAGCGCGATGTCGGAGCTCCAGAGGCCGTACTCCGCGTAGTCGTGCCCCGTCACGGCGTCGACCTGCACCACGCCGTCCACCTTGATCCGCACCCGCGCGACGTAGTCGAGATCGAGCGCCCAGCCCATGACCGGGAACGTCCCCGAGACGAGCTCGTAGTTCGTCGGGTCCTCGACGTAGGCGAGCGGCGGCGGGTTGCTCGTCGCCGTCGCGCACTCCATCACGATCCGGACGTCCTTCAGGGGCGCCCAGGTCTCCTCCTTGTCGGCGGCCTTCACCTGGAGGATGTGGGCCCCTTCGGTGAAGCCCCCCTTGGACAGCAGGTAACCGACGTCGACGAGGAACAGGAAGCCGGAATTGGGCGCCTGCGAGAAGCCCGGGTAGAGCAGCTCGATGTCGGGCCGGTAGTAGCCGTAGCAGTCGACGAGCGCGTAGTTCAGCAGCGGCTCCCGGCGGCAGTCGATCCGGCTGTCCTTGAGCGGGACGCCGTCCATCTCGAGGCGCACGTGGGAGACGCCGCCCCGGTCCGCGGGCATTCCGGTGTCGAGCGCCCAGCCCTGGACCCGCATCAGGTACCGCGCGTCGGAGATCTGCCCGCCGCCGCCCGACGGCCCGCCGCCGCCCCCGGGCGCCGCGGCGCAGTTCCCGAACCACGTCGAGTTCTCGAGCGGCATCTCCACCTCGCCGAAGGGCGGAAGGCCCGGACCGTTGTTGAAGATCTGGACCTGGCGGGAGCCGAGGAACCCCTGCTGCCCCTTGGAGTCCACGGCCTTCACGGAGACCTCGTGGACGCCGTTCGCGAGACGCGTGGAGTCGACGTTCAGGATGAAGCCGGAGGTGACGGCCGCCATGTCGTCCGGGTAGGCCGCGGCCACGTCGGGCCGGGGGATCCCGGTGACGGCCTGGCGCTCGACGAGCCCGTCCACGTAGACGTCCACGTGATCGACGCCCGTGTCGTCCAGCGCCCACCCCACGACCGGCAGGACGCCGCTCGGATTGGCGGCGCTGTTCGGCAGCGGGTAGTCGAGACCCCCGAACGGCGGCTGGTTCACCGTGTTGTCGATCTGGATCGGCCGGGGGGCGAGGAAGAAGCAGCAGCCCGTCACGTCCGTGATGCGGACGTAGACGGTGTGGGCGCCGTTCAGGTAGCTCGACGCCATGAACGAGGCCTCGAAGCCCGCGTTCGCGGCCGCCGTCCCCAGATAGTTCGGGAAGGCCTGCATCACGTCCGGACGCGGCACCTGCAGCTTCAGGCCCCCGAGAGACGTCACGCGATTCACCTCGTCGGTGCCGTCCACGTAGACGTCGATCTGGGAGATCTGGTTCCCGTTCAGGGCGAACCCGCGGATCCGGACGTACCCCGAGACGACGGAGCCGGCGACCGGGAGGTCGAGGGCGCCGACGAACGTCGTCGGGCAGGTCGCCGCCCCGCAGGGAGCGACGTCCGGGGCGGCCCACGAGACGGCCGGACCGACGGACACCGCGGGATCGCGCTCCGTCAGCCGCTCGCTGCCGTAAGCCGATGCCGCCGACCCGAGGGCCAGCGCCAGACCGACAAGAGTGAAGAGGAGGGCCTTCCGCATGATGAGTCTCCTCCCTGAGATTGACGAGTCCGGAACACATCCCAGAACCAGAGAGCGTCTGTCGGAAAGGGCAGTTTTCAGCAAGCCCAGTTTATCGGACCTCCCAAACGACTGTCAAACCTTGATTTCCGTCACCGGCGCCAGCCGACGCCGCTCTCGTCCTGGAGCCCGCGGTGGTGCTGAACGACCGACGCGCCGAGCGCGTCCGCGTCGTATCCCCCCTCGAGCAGGGAGACGAGCCGGCCCTTCGCGTGCGTCTCGGCGACCTCCAGGAGGGCGCGGGTCATCCACGCGAAACCCTCCGTCGAGACGCGCATCCCTCCGAGCGGGTCCCTCTCGTGCGCGTCGAACCCCGCGCTCACGACGACGAACTCGGGCCGGAACCTGTCGGCCAGGTGCTCCAGGGCGCCGACGAAGCCCCCCGCGTACGCGGCGTCCCCGCTGCCGGCCGGCAGCGGGACGTTGGCCGTCGTCCCCCGTCCCGCGCCGGACCCCGTCTCGTCCGCGGCGCCGGTGCCCGGGTAGAACGGGAACCGGTGGACCGAGACGTAGGCGACCCGTCCGTCCTCCCAGAAGAGATGCTGCGTCCCGTTGCCGTGGTGCACGTCGAAATCGGCGACGAGGACCCGCGAGAGGCCGTGCGTGACGATCAGGTCGCGCGCGACGACCGCGGCGTTGTTGAAGAAGCAGAACCCCATGGCCGCGTCGGCGAGCGCGTGGTGGCCGGGCGGCCGGGCCGCCACGAAGACGGAGTCCGCCCGCCCGGCGATCACGACGTCCGCCGCCGCGAGCGCGAGGCCCGTCGCGCGGAGGGCCGCCTCGAAGCTCGACACCGAGATCGGGTTGTCGGGCGAGTCGAAGAGCGAGAAGGCCTCCTCGACGCCCGGCGGCGCGGCCCGGCAGGCCTCGAGGAAGCGCCGGACGTAGCCCTCCTCGTGCACGCGTGCGATCGCCGAAAGGGTCCGCTCCGGACTCGGCGGAGCACCGAGGACGGCGTGCGCGCTCCGGAGGGCCGACGTCGCCGCCTCGAGCCGCCGGGCGGTCTCCGGGTGGTAGGGACCCGTGTCGTGCCGGAGGACTTCCGGGTCGTAGAAGACCGGGACGCGCCGCACGGTATCGAGAATAGTCCTCGCCCGCGTGGGCTACCATCGCCGCGTGCCCACGCGCTCGCGGCTGACCCGGTTCGGCGTCTCGATCGGTCTCGCCGTCCTCTTGCTCTGGCTCTTCCTCCGGAACCTCGACTTCGCGGCGGTCGGGGCGGCCATCCGCGCGGCCCACCCGGGCTGGATCGCCCCCGCCGTCGTCGCCCCGGTCCGCCGGATCGAGTCCTCCCCCAGCAACGTCACCACCTCGCTGCGGTTCGACGAGCTCGGCCGGCCGCTGATCGTCGCGCTGCCCTACGGCGAGACCCCGTGGGTGCGGATCACCGCCACCGGCACCGACGACGGCAGTTCCGGCGTGCAGTTCGGCATCACCGACCTGTCCGTCACCCAGTACGACGCGTCCGGGTTCGCCCACCCGGTGAACCTGCGGCACACCCTGCTGGTGCCCGGCCCGCCGGCCGGCGCCGCGGTCGCCGACTGGGACCTGGGCCAGGAGCTGCTCGGCCGGCCCGGCTGCGCGGCGGGCACCGACGCCGTGCACTGCGCGGCCGCGATGGCGGTGGCACCGGAGGAACCGGTGAACCTCAGCCGCACCCTGACCGTGCCCGAGCCGACCACGGTGGTCCCGACGGTGTGGGTCCGCCCGCGCCAGGGCCCCACGCTGGCCGACCTGATCCGCGCGCCAGGCGCCAGCTACGCCGAGGGCGACTCCGATGCCGTCGACGTGGCGGGCTCG
>DAOMFB010000275.1:0-4531 GCA_035429585.1 Thermoanaerobaculia bacterium | reverse complement strand
CCCGCCCGCCCGCCGGGCGGCGTCGCGGACCACCTCGCGCAGCGCTTCGGGTCCGTCCCCCTCCCGGGCGAAGAGGAGCGCCTCGCGTCCCTGCCGGATCCGGACGGCCGTGCCGCGCTCCTCGGCCACGCAGGGCGTCAGGAGCCCGGCTTCGGTCGCGGTCCACGAGACCCTCCGGCGCCGCTCGCGGAAGGCCTCGCCGTGATCCCCGCGGCGGAGGAGCCCCGAGACGATTCGGACGGCGTCGTCGGCGTCCTCGGCGAGTTCGCGCTCGACGCTGATCAATCTGCAGGATTTTAGGGGCCCCCGGCCCTTCCGCTATCCTCCGCGCCATGGCTCTCTCCGATACGCGGATCCGGGCGCAGGCCGCGTTCGTCGCGCGGAAGCTGCTCGCGGAGGGCCTCCTGAAGACCGCCGCCCCCGCCGAGCTGCGCCGGGCGCTGGAGGCGGTCCTCCTCGCCGACCGCGACCGGGAGCGGCAGCTCGACGAGGAGGTCAAGGCCCTCCTCCAGAAGAACGCCTCCGCGATCCGCGGCCAGAACGTGGATTACGCGGAGATGTTCCGGAAAGCGAAGCGGATGCTGGCGGAGAAGAAGAAGATCCCGCTGTGAAGGACGTGCCGTGACGACCATCGAGACGAAACAGGAACGCCTCGCCGAGCTCCGCGCCGCGTCCCGTGCGGGCGGAGGCGCCGAGCGGCTCAAGAAGCAGCATGCCGCGGGGAAGCTCTCGGCGCGCGAGCGGGTCGAGCTCCTGGGCGACCCGGGATCCTTCGACGAGATCGACCCCTTCGTGGTCCACCAGTGCCGGGACTTCGGGATGGGGGAGCCGGCCTTCCTGATCCCGGGCGACGGCGTCGTGGCCGGGAGCGTCCGCGTGGACGGGCGCACCGTCTTCGTCTTCGCGCAGGACTTCACCGTCTTCGGCGGGTCCCTCTCGGAGACGAACGCCGCGAAGATCTGCAAGATCATGGATCTCGCGATGAAGATCGGCGCCCCGGTCGTCGGCCTGAACGACTCCGGCGGGGCGCGGATCCAGGAGGGCGTCGGGTCGCTGGCCGGCTACGCCGACATCTTTCTCCGCAACACGCTCGCCTCGGGCGTCGTCCCGCAGATCTCCGCCATCCTCGGCCCGTGCGCCGGCGGCGCCGTCTACTCGCCCGCGATCACGGACTTCATCCTGATGGTCCGGGGGACGAGCTCGATGTTCGTGACGGGCCCCGACGTCATCAAGACGGTCACCCACGAGGACGTCACGAAGGAGGAGCTGGGCGGGGCCGAGACGCACGCGGGCACGTCCGGCGTGGCGCACCTCGTCGCCGACAGCGACGCGGACTGCCTGCTGAAGATCCGGACGCTGCTCTCCTTCCTCCCCCTGAACAACCGCGAGGAGCCGCCCCGCCGGCCGGTCTCGGATCCGGTCGACCGCGAGATCCCCGAGCTGGACGGCTTCATCCCGGACTCGCCGAACCAGCCCTACGACATGACGGTGCTGATCCGGAAGGTGGTCGACGACGGCGACTTCTTCGAGATCCACGCGGACTGGGCGAGGAACATCGTCGTCGGCTTCGCGCGCCTGGGAGGGCGGCCCGTCGGGGTCGTGGCGAACCAGCCGGACCATCTCGCCGGCGTCCTCGACATCGAGTCGTCCGTCAAGGGCGCGCGGTTCGTCCGGTTCTGCGACGCGTTCGGGATCCCGCTCGTCGTCTTCGAGGACGTGCCGGGCTTCCTGCCCGGGACGAAGCAGGAGTTCGGCGGCATCATCCGGCAGGGCGCCAAGCTCCTCTACGCGTTTGCCGAGGCGACGGTCCCGAAGCTGACGGTCATCACCCGGAAGGCGTACGGCGGCGCCTACTGCGTCATGGCGTCGAAGCACATCCGGACCGACTTCAACGTCGCGTTTCCGACGGCCGAGATCGCGGTGATGGGTCCCGAGGGCGCGGTGAACATCCTCTACGGGAAGGAGATCGCGAGCGCTCCCGACCCGGTGGAGCTGCGCCGGGAGAAGCTGGCCGAGTACGAAGAGAAGTTCGCGAATCCCTTCGTGGCGGCCCGGAAGGGGTACGTGGACGACGTCATCGAGCCGCGGACGACGCGGCGGCGGCTCATCCGTGCGCTGGAGAGCCTGGGGAACAAGCGCGACACCATGCCGCCGAAGAAGCACGGAAACATTCCTCTATGAATCCTCAGGGGGTGCGTCGTCCGTCAGAGCAGATGAAGGGCCGGGTTCGCACCCCCCGCGCCCCCCTGAGCCGCTCATGAACAGACCGAGACTGCTCATCGCGAACCGCGGCGAGATCGCCATCCGGATCATCCGGGCCTGCCGCGACCTCGACGTCTCGCCCGTGGCCGTCTACTCGGACACGGACCGGATGTCGCTCCACGTCCGCCTCGCGGACGCCGCCGTGCACATCGGGCCGGCGCCGGCCCGCGAGTCGTACCTCGTCCCGGCGAAGCTCATCGCCGCCGCGAAGAAGACCGGGGCGACGCTCGTCCACCCGGGCTACGGCTTCCTGGCGGAGAACGCCGCCTTCGCGCAGGCGGTCCTCGACGCGGGCCTCGTCTGGGTCGGCCCGACCCCGGCCTCGATCTCGGCCATGGGCTCCAAGACGGCCTCGCGCGCGAAGGTCATGGCGGCCGGCGTGCCCGTCGTGCCGGGCATGACGACGCCGGCGAAGGGCCCGGACGAGATCGCGGCGTTCGGCGCGAAGAACGGCTTCCCGATCCTGCTGAAGGCGGCGGCCGGGGGCGGCGGAAAAGGGATGCGCATCGTCCGGAGCCGCGACGAGATCCCCGCGGCGTTCGCCCGCGCGCAGAGCGAGGCGACGTCGTACTTCGCCGATCCCGCCGTCTACGCCGAGCTCTACGTCGAGGAGGCGCGGCACATCGAGATCCAGGTCCTCGGCGACACGACGGGAAAGGTCATCGCCCTCGGGGAGCGCGAGTGCTCGCTGCAGCGGCGCCACCAGAAGGTGCTCGAGGAGTGCCCGTCCGCGGCCGTCACGCCCGAGCTCCGCGCGCGGATGGAGGAGGTCGCCGTCGCCGCGGCGAAGGCCGTGAACTACGTCTCGGCCGGGACCGTCGAGTTCCTCCTGGCGAAGGACGGACGCTTCTTCTTCCTGGAGATGAACACCCGGATCCAGGTCGAGCACCCGGTCACGGAGGTCGTCTACGGCGTCGACCTCGTGACGGAGATGATCCGGATCGCCCGGGGCGAGCCGATGTCGATCGCCCGGCGCCCGGAGCCGCGCGGCCACGCCCTCCAGTGCCGGATCTACGCCGAGGACCCGGCCCGCGGCTTCGCGCCGTCGCCCGGGAAGATCCGGCGCCTGCGGAGGCCGCAGGGCCCGGGCGTGCGCGTCGATTCCGGCGTCGAGGAGGGGGACGTCGTGCCGCTCGACTACGACCCGATGCTCGCGAAATTCGTCATCTGGGGGAGGGACCGCGACGAGGCGATCCGCCGCGCGCGGCGCGCCCTCGCGGAGGCGCGGGTGGAGGGAATCGAGACCTCGATCCCGTTCTTCCTCGCCATGCTCGAGGACCCCGACTTCCTCGCCAACCGCGTCCACACCCAGTTCCTCGACACCTGGAGCTACCGGGCCCGCGAGGAATCGGAGGAGCAGCGGACCGCGGCGCTCGTGGCGGCCGCCCTCGACGCGGCGCACGCGTCGCGGACGACGCGGCCTCCCGCGGGGGAGCCGGCCGGGCGCGGCCTCTCCGCGTGGCGGACGGCGCGCCCCACCTTCGGGGTGCGCGAATGAAGTTCCGCGCCCGGCTCTCCGGCGACGCCGCCGGACAGGTTCCCGTGGAGGTCGCGTCGGTGCCCCCGGACTTCCGGGTGACCGTGGGCGGCCACCTCCTCTCGGGAGAGGCCGCGTCCCTCCGCCCCGGCATCTGGTCCCTCGTCTTCGACGACGGCCGCCAGGTCGAGGTGAGCCTCCTGCCGGGCGCCGACGGGGTCACGCACGCCCGGTTCGGCAACGCGCTCGTCGCCTTCGAGTTCCAGGACGAGCTGACCGCTCTCGCGGCCGCGGCCGGCGGAAAGAGCCGGGCGAAGAAGGGCGACGTCGTCACGGCCGCGATGCCGGGCCGCGTCCTCCGCCTCTCCGTGGCCCCCGGCGAGAAGGTCTCCGCCGGGCAGGGCCTCCTCGTCCTCGAGGCGATGAAGATGGAGAACGAGGTCAAGGCGCCGCGGGACGGCGTCGTCGACTCCGTCGGCGTCTCGGCGGGCCAGGCGGTGAGCGCCGGGGAGGTCCTCGTCCGCCTCCGGCCGGAAACCTGAGGCGCCGGGCATAATCCCGTTTCCCCCGCGGGGATTCGGAGGATGCCGACGTGACAAAGACGATCCGGGCTCTCGTGGCTCTCGTGCCGCTCGCGGCGCTCGCTCTGGCCCCGGCCCTCACCGGGCAGGACCCGGCGAAGGGAAGAGAGGCGGCCGCGGCCGCGCCGCGGCTCGCCGACGGCCGGACGGACCCGCTGGCCTCCTGGCTGGAGGGGTTCTTCGGCTGGGGGCCGGGCGACATGAAGATGGA
>DAOMFB010000274.1:0-4543 GCA_035429585.1 Thermoanaerobaculia bacterium | reverse complement strand
CCGCCGCCCCCGCCGCCCGGCACGCCCCCCGCGCGGCTGACGCTGCTGGCGGAGAGCCGGACCGGCTACCGGAACCTCTGCAAGCTGATCTCGGCCGGCGCGCGCGGCAAGCCCAAGGGCGAGGGCTTCGTGACGTGGGACGAGGTGGCCGCGCACGCCGGGGGGCTCCACGTCCTGACGGGCGGCGCGGAGAGCCCCGTCCACCGCGCGCTCCGTGCGCGCGGCGAAGCGGGCGCCCGGCGGCTCCTCTCGAGGCTCGCCGCGCTCTTTCCCGGCCGCCTCCACGTCGAGCTTCAACGCCACGGCCTCCGCGACGAGGAGCACGCGAACCGCTCGCTCGTCGACCTCGCCGCCGCGCTCCGGCTTCCCCTTCTCGCCACGAACGGCGTGAGGTACGCGACGCCGGAGACGAAGGAGCTTCACGACGCCCTCTCCTGCCTCCGCTTCCACACGACGCTCGACGGCGCCGGGGCGCGCCTCGTGGCCCACCGCGAGGGGCACCTGAAGGGGGCGGAGGAGATGGCCCGGCTCTTCCCGGACCTCCCCGAGGCGCTCGGGCACGCGGCGGACCTCGCGGAGCGGCTCGACTTCACGCTGTCCGACCTCGGTTACCGCTTCCCCGACTACCCGCTCCCCCCGGGCGAGACCGCCGCCTCGTACCTCCGGCACGTGGCGTGGGAGGGGGCGCGCGGCCGTTTCCGGCCCCTCACCGCCCGGGCGCAGGCGCAGATCGAGAAGGAACTGAACCTCATCGAGAAGCTCGACCTCGCCGGCTACTTCCTCATCGTCTGGGACGTCGTGAGGTTCTGCCAGCGGGAGAGGATCCTCGTCCAGGGGCGCGGGTCGGCCGCCAACAGCGCCGTCTGCTACGCCCTCTCCATCACGGCCGTCGACCCGGTGAAGATGGACCTCCTCTTCGAGCGCTTCCTCTCGGAGGAGCGGGGCGAATGGCCCGACATCGACCTCGACCTCCCGTCGGGCGACCAGCGCGAGAAGGTGATCCAGTACGTCTACGGCCGGTACGGCCCGCACGGCGCCGGGATGACGGCGAACGTCATCACCTACCGCGACCGGTCGGCCGCGCGCGAGATGGCCAAGGTGCTCGGCTTCTCGGGGGAGCAGACCGACATCCTGGCCAAGGCGCTGGGGTCGTGGTCCTTCGGCGAATATCGGGATCCCATCGGGGGGGACGACGACTCCTCGAGCAATCTCCCCGCCGGGTTCGTCCCCCCCATGCCTCCCCGGGCCCGTGCCGTCATCAAAGAACTCTCCTCCATCGGCTTCGACCCCGGCGACCCGCGCGTCGGGCACTTCGCGCGGCTTTTCGCGGGGGTCCAGAACCTGCCCCGCCACCTCGGGCAGCACTCGGGGGGGATCGTCATCGCCCAGGGGCGCCTCGACGAGGTCGTCCCGCTCGAGCCCGCGGCGATGGAGGGGCGCGTCGTCATCCAGTGGGACAAGGACGACTGCGCCGACCTCGGCATCGTGAAGGTGGACCTCCTCGGCCTCGGGATGCTCAGCGCGATCGAGCGGATGGTCCCGATGATCCGGGCTCACGAGGGGGTCGACGTCGACCTCGCGCACCTGCCGCCCGACGACCCGGCCGTCTACCGGATGCTCAACGAGGCCGACACCGTCGGCGTCTTCCAGGTGGAGAGCCGCGCGCAGATGGCCTCCCTCCCCCGGAACGCGCCGCGCGGCTTCTACGACCTCGTCATCCAGGTCGCCATCATCCGCCCCGGTCCGATCGTCGGCGGGATGGTCCACCCCTTCTTCGACCGCCGGCAGGGGCGCGCGCCGGTCGTCTACCCGCACCCCTCCCTCGAGCCGATCCTGAAGCGGACGCTCGGCGTCCCCCTCTTCCAGGAGCAGCTCCTCCGGATCGCCATGGTGGCCGCCGGTTTCACGGGAGGCGAGGCCGAGGAGCTGCGCCGCGCCATGGGCTTCAAGCGGTCGGCCGAGCGGATGGCCGTCATCGAGCAGCGCCTCCGCGACGGGATGGCCGCGCGCGGCATCACGGGCGAGGCGCAGGAGCAGATCGTCAAGTCGATCACGTCGTTCGCCCTCTACGGCTTCCCCGAGTCGCACGCGGCCAGCTTCGCCCTCATCGCCTACGCGAGCGCGTATCTCCGCGCCCACCACCCGGCCGCCTTCCTCGCGGGGCTCCTGAACGCCTGGCCGATGGGCTTCTACCACCCCGCCACCCTCGTCAAGGACGCCGAGCGCCACGGCGTCACCGTCCTCCCGATCGACGTCGGCTTCTCAGGATGGGAATGCAGGCTGGAAGATGCGAGGAAGAAAGAGACAAGAGAAAAGAGAGATTTTTCTGCCATGCGGCGGCTGCAAATGCAGCCGCCGACAGAAGGAAACGTCTTTCCGACGGGGCGCTGTCAAGGGCGCGCTTTGCGCGCCGCGAAGCGGCTGCCGGTGGACGAGAACGGCGCCGCGAAGCGGTCGCGGACCCTTGACAGCGCCTCGCCGGAGCCAGATTCGGATCTCTCGGCGGCCGCAACAGCGGCCGCTGCATATCAGAAAGAAAACTCTCTTTCCCCGTTGGCCGTTCGTCTGGGGCTCAGATTCCTCAAAGGACTCTCCGAAAGATCCGGCAAGAGCATCGAAAGCGCATGCGCCCTTCGGCCGTTCGCCGACGCCGCCGACCTCGCGCGGCGCTGCGCGCTCCGGCCGGACGAGATGGACCGCCTGGCGTGGGCGGGGGCGCTCGCGTCGCTGGGCCTCTCGCGCCGGGAGGCGATGTGGCAGGTGGCCGAGGTGGGGCGGCTGACCGGGCCGCTCTACGCGTCGCTCCCGCCCTCCCCGTCCCCCGCGCCGCTTCCGCCGATGTCGGCCCTCGCGGAGACCGAGGCCGACTACGACGCCACGGGGATGACGGCCGGCCCGCACCTCCTTTCGTACCTGCGCGAGCGGCTGAAGAGGGAGGGCGTCCTCTCGGCCGCGGAGCTGGCGGGACGGCGCAGCGGGGACCGGGTCCGGGCCGCCGGGGCGGTCATCGTGCGGCAGCGGCCCGGAACGGCGAAGGGGTTCGTCTTCCTCTCCCTCGAGGACGAGAGCGGCATCGTCCAGGCCATCGTCCGCCCCGACCTCTTCCGGGAGAACCGGACCCTCATCGTCGGCTCGCCCGGCCTCGTCGTGGAAGGGAAGCTCCAGACGACCGACGGCACCCTCTCCGTCCGCGCCGACCGCTTCTGGCCGCTCCCCTCCCTCCCGGAGGTCCCAAGCCACGACTTCCGGTGACGCGGCTCAGCGCGCGGCCGGACCGCGCGCCGCCGCGGCGAGGATCGCCTCCGCCGTTCCCAGGGCCTGCTCGAGCGCCGCCGTCTCCGCCTCGATCCGGGCCGAGTCGCCGCTCCGGAGGGCCCGCGCGAGGCCGGGGAGGGCCTCCGCGCCGCAGCCGTTCGTCTCCGCGGGCCCGACGAGGAGCTGCGACGAGCCGAAGGGCGCTCCGCTCCGGAAGAAGGCGGCACGGGCGGCGAGGACGTCCGTCTCGATCCGGGCCGCGCGGGACGGGTCCGCCGTCCCGGCCACGACCCCCTCCAGGCTCGCGGCCGCGGCGTCCAGCTTTCGCGCCGCCTCGTCGAGCCGCCTCCTCGACGCGGACTGACGCCACGAGGGGTGCCGGTCGCCGAGGTCGTGCAGCGCCTCCGCGACCCCCGAAGCCACCTCGGTGAAGCGGAACGGAGCGACGGGCGCCTCCGCCAGGCTCGTGACGTAGAGCGCGAGGATCTTCGTGAGGAGCGCCTCGTAGAGGAAGCCGGGGTCCACGAACCGCCGGAAGAGGTCCGGCCCGTCGTAGACGGAGTGATAGAGGGGGTAGGTCCGCTTCCCGAAGCCGAGCTCGACGCAGGGGACGCCCGCGAGGCCCTGGAAGGGCGACGTGTCGCCGCTGTAGCCGGGGAGGCCGTGCGCCCCGCGAACCTCGGAGAGCGGCCGGCCCGTGACCGGGTCCCGCAGGATCGCGAGGATCCCGTCGAGAGGCCGGCGGAGCCCGGGCGCGACGTCCGCCGTGAAGTCGGGAGCCCGGACGGCCGAGTCGACGTAGACGAAGGCCGCCGCGTTCGCGAGCGCCCCGAGCCGGCGCTCGACCCACGCCGTGGAGCCGAGCATCCCGTACTCCTCGCCGTCGAAGAGGACGAAGACGACGTCCCGCCGGAGCGTCAGGCCGCGCCGCACGAGGCCGGCGACCGCTTCGGCCGCCTCGACCACCGCCGCCGTCCCCGAGAGGGGGACCACCGTTCCGAAGACCCACGCGTACGTGTGTCCGCCGACGACGACGGGCGCGGCGTTCGGCGGCCCGCCCCGGAGCGTCGCCGAGAGGTTCCTGAGAACCCGTCTCTCCAGCCGCTGCCGGGAGACGAGGCGGGCCACCGCCGGCCCCGGCCCGAGGCGGTACGGCACGCCGAGCGCCCCCGCGGCGTCGGCCGGGGCGGCCGGGCCGCCGATCCGGGGGAGCAGCTCCGCGGCCACTCCCGCCGTGGGCGGAAGGGCGGGGGCGCGGGGGCTCGTGTCGAACCCCTTCTCGAGGGGC
>DAOMFB010000273.1:0-4559 GCA_035429585.1 Thermoanaerobaculia bacterium | reverse complement strand
CGCCGACGGCAACGTGCTGACGATCCTCCACGTCGTCGCCGGCTCGTCCAACTTCCGCGTGACGCTGGACGACCAGTCGACCTACCCGGCCCGCGTCGTCGGCTACGCCGCCGAAAAGGACCTCGCCGTCCTCCGCGTCGAAGCCCCGCGGGAGAAGCTGAAGCCGATCCTCGTCGGGACGAGCCGGGACCTCCAGGTCGGCCAGCGCGTCTTCGCCATCGGGAACCCCTTCGGCCTCGACCGGACGCTGACAACGGGGATCGTCAGCGCCCTCGGGCGGAGCATCCAGTCGATGACGAACCGGAAGATCGGGGACGTCATCCAGACCGACGCGGCCATCAACCCGGGCAACTCGGGGGGGCCGCTCCTCGACAGCGCCGGACGCCTCGTCGGCGTCAACACGCAGATCGCCAGCCCCTCGGGCGGGAGCGCGGGCATCGGCTTCGCGATCCCCGTCGACACGGTCAACGAGGTCGTGCCGCAGCTGATCCAGCACGGGAAGGTCATCCGGCCCCAGCTCGGCGTCGTCCTCGCCGACGCCCGTGTCGCCGCGCGCCTCGGACTCGACGGGGTGCTGATCCTCTCCGTGAACGAGGGCTCCGGCGCCGAGAAGGCGGGGCTGCGGGGGACCCGCCGCGACGAGAACGGCGACCTCCTCCTCGGCGACGTCATCCTGGGCGTGGACGGCCGGAAGGTGTCGACCTACGACGACCTCGCCTCGGCGCTCGAAAAGATGAAGCCGGGAGAGACCGCCCGGCTAACGGTCCTCCGCGGCGGCCGGAGCCTCGACGTGGACGTCACGCTGTCCGAGAACCGCGACCGCTAGGGCGGGGGCCCGGATCGACCGGCTCCCAGCGCGCCCCTCGGCTTAGAACCGCAGCGTTCCGTTATCCACGAAGCCGATGTACTCCCCGGCAGGCTTTTCAAAAACGAGCTGCTGCCCGGTCCGGACTACGGTGAATGTCACCTTGTAGTAGAAGTCGGTCAGACCGCCCACGAAGCAGAGCGCGCCTCCCCCGCCGAAATCGAGCACCTTGACGAAGACCTCCGGGTTGTTCGGGTCCGTGTAATAGAAGAAGCCGTACTGATCGGCCTTCGGCAGGCCGAATGCACGCCCCGTCTCGCCGGAATACTGGTTCCGCCAGTCAACGTTGACCGAGACCCGGCCGGATGAGAAGACGAGACTCTGTGGCGTCGCCGCAAGCGTCTGGGGGATTCCTGCAGAGAAGGCCTCGGCCGCCGCCTCTCCGGCCGATTGCTCCGCCTCGCTTGTCGATAGCGTCCCCACGAAGGTCATCCCTCCGGTGCCTGCATTCGATGCCATGGGTGCGTCGGGCGCCATCGAGAATTGCAGCGTGCCGTTGTCCACGAAGCCGACGTAGTCCCCCGCCGGCTTCTCGAACACGAGAGTCTGTCCCGTACGGAGAACCCTGAACGTCACCTTGTAGTAGAAGTCGGTCAGGCCCCCGACGAAACAGAGCGCGCTGCCGGCGCCGAAATCGAGCACCTTGACGAAGACCTCGGGGTTGTTCTTGTCGAAGAAATAGAAGAAGCCGAAACGGTCGTCCTGAGGCAGTGAGTAGGCCGTTCCCCGCTCGCCGCTGTACTGGTTCTGCCAGTCGACGGTTATGAGGACGCGGCTCTGGGAGAGCACAAGCGAAAGCCAGGGCGGTATGCCTTTTCGGATGGCGTTGTTGTAGGCGTCTGCCACGTAGATGTTTCCGTAACGATCGACAGCGATGCCTGCCGGTTGGTTGAACCGCGCAGCGTTCGCGATGCCGTCGGTGTCGCCCGAGTCTCCGGCGGCCCCTGCGACCGTCACAACCTGTCCTGTCGCCAATGTGATCTTCCGGATCGTATGGTTGAACTTATCCGCAACGAAGAGGCTTCCCCATGGGTCCAGTGCGACATCAGCCGGGCTGTAGAACCGAGCTGCGAGGCCATCTCCATCGGAGCTTCCCGGGTTTCCTGCGAGTCCTGCCACAGTCGTGACGCTTCCGCTCGCCACGACAATCTTCCGAACCGCGGAGTTCCATATATCCGCCACATAAAGGTTTCCCGAATCGTCGACGGCTACGCCGGAGGGATAATTGAACCGGGCCTGGCTCCCGGTTCCATCCGCGCTGCCAGACTGACCGGCTGACCCGGCCAGTGTTGTCACCCAACCCTCCGCCACGGAGACCTTTCGAATAGTGTTGCTGACCAGGCCGGGCACACCCCAGAAACCGGTCAAGGGTGCGTCAGACACGTAGAGATTCCCGGACCCGTCGACGGCAACGCCGAGCGGGTTCGCGAAGCGGGCCAAGGTCCCCGGGCCGTCCGCTGTGCCCACACTTCCGGCCAGCCCCGCCAGCGTGGAAACGCCACCGTCCCGTGTCACCTTTCGGATCGTGTGATTCAGCGTATCTGCCACGAAGAGATTTCCCGCGCCGTCGACTGTCAGGCGTGTGGGGGAATAGAACCGCGCTGCATTTCCACTTCCGTCGGCGCTCCCAACCAAACCCGGCGCGCCAGCCACGGTGGAAACGATTCCGTCAGGAGTGACTCTTCGGATCGAGTGATTCCCCGAGTCTGCGACGAAGACGTTTCCTTCGTCGTCGACGGCTACGCCGGAGGGAAGACTGAACTGTGCCGTTCTGCCTGCACCATCAGACGATCCCGGACCTCCTGGTCCGCCGGCAAGGTGAATGAACGTGAACGGCTCTGCAACGGAAACTGCTTCGCTCGTAGCGGCCGGTTCCGACGACCCTTCCGTCGCGACGGTGTTCGCATGGCCGAAAGACTCCAGCGCGAGCGTCCCGAGGAGGGCCGTCACCCGTACGAGATCACCCCAACCCGGGCGATGCGCCGTCTCCTTCCATGTCGTGACATCCGGGAAGGACTTTCCCGAAAGATCGCCGAAGCCGACCGAAGGAATGTCCTTCTTCACCTGAGTTCCTCCACGGACCGCGGGAAGAATGTGCGGGTTCTCTTCTTGGACGACTCCGCACATTCTATGTCCCGACGGGGACGCCTTCAGCTCTGTATTCGCCAAGACGTTCACGATTTGAGCGAAGACTTCAGGACAGTTCCGACTTCTGCGCCAATTCAAACGAGACGTCGACGTCCGGCGGGGCCGGACGCCCCGCCGCGAAGGTCCGCTCGACGAAGCGAAGGCTCCCCGGCGCCGCGATCAGGACCGTCGAGGAGCGCGTGCCGTAGCCGTGCTCCTCGGCCGCGATGAACGGCGAGGAGAGGAGCCGCTCCCATTCGAGCGGGACACCCGTCGAGGGGAGCTCGTCGTCGGGGACGCGGGACCGGTCGCCGAGAAGTTCGAAGAAGGAGGAGGGACGCGGCGGGCCAGGTTTCGCGAGCAGTCTCGTCAGCCCCTCGACGGTTCGCCGCGTCTTCGGCCACGGGTCGTCGAGCGGGCCGTTCGAGAGGCCGTGAATCCCGGGAGCGAGCGGCTGCGGGCGGCCGCCGGTGTTCGTGAAGTACCAGAGCTCCGAAAGGTCGCACACCACGAGATGAAATCCGTTGAAGCGGGGGCCTTCCTTCTCTTTCCTTCCAAGAAAATCTCCCGGTCTCTCTTCCCCCTTCAGAAACTCGACGACGAGCGCGCCGCGCGAAGGCGCCCCCTCGCGGTGCGTCCGCGGGTCGCGGTGGTTCGTCAGGAAGGCGACGCGCCCCGAGCGCGTCGCGCCGAGCCACGTCCCCCCCGCCTCGAGGTCCCGCCCGGCCAGGAGCCCGGGCGCCTCCGGCCAGAACGCCGCCCGCGCCGTCGGGCGCTTCAGGAACTCATCGCGGTTGGCGGCGACGAGGAGCGGAAGGTCCGGCCGCGTCCCCCAGGCGAAGACGACGAGGCACATCGCCGTTCATTTCACCACGCGTCCCGGCGCTCGGGCACGGGGACGGGCGTGGCGGTCTCGGGGGCCGGCGGCTCCTCCGTGACGGGCGGCTCCGCGAGGTCCGGGACGGGCGCCGCCGGAGGCTCGAGGAGCGGACGCGCGGAGGTTCCCGCCTCGAGAGCGGCCGCGTGGCGGGCGACGACGGCTCCCCCGCTCGTCACGAGCCCGACCGAGACGACGCGGAGCCCGCGATCGGTGATCTCGGGGGTCACCTCGATCCGCCCTCCCGCGACCTCGAGCGTCTCCGGCGCGAGGGCGCCGCCACGGGCGATCGCCGCCCGGGCCCAGGCGAGCCCCGAGAGCGACAGCTCCCGCGCGTACCCCGCGTTGGCGCGCCGGCGCGTGTCGGCGAGATCCCCGGAGAGGAGCGTCGCGAGGACGGCGAAGACGAGGAGAAGGAGGGCGAGACCCGCCGTCACGGCGACCAGGGCGAACCCGCGGCGCCTCACGGAGCCTCCCGGGCGCGCGGCTCGGGGACGAAGGCGAGGAGCTCCGCCGGTCCGACGTCGGGCTCCCAGGCGATCACGCAGCGCCCGAAGAGCAGCTCGTCGCGCGCCGAGGCGAGCTCGCCCTGGTCGCGCACCCAGCGGCTCCAGTCGCCGGCGGCCTGGCGGAAGGTCTCGACGCGGTCGTCCAGCAGAAGCTCGTCGACAAGCTCGGCGACGACGCGAA
>DAOMFB010000272.1:0-4595 GCA_035429585.1 Thermoanaerobaculia bacterium | reverse complement strand
GCCCGGCTCGCCGTCGAGGAGCGCGGCGACACGCCGGGCGGCTGGCTCCGGCTCAAGGCCCGCCTCGCCGACCGCCTCGTCTTCTCGAAGATCAAGGCGCGCCTCGGCGGCCGCTTCCGCTTCGCCATCTCGGGAGGAGCCCCCCTCGCGCAGGAGGTGGCGGAGTTCTTCTGGGCGGCGGGCGTCCACGTCTACGAGGGGTACGGCCTCACGGAGACGAGCCCCGTCCTCACCTGCAATCGCCCGGGCGAGTGGCGCCTGGGATCGGTCGGCCGGACCATCCCGGGGGTGACGCTGCGGATCGCGCCCGACGGCGAGGTCCTGGCGAAGGGTCCCAACGTCATGTCCGGGGGCTACTGGCGCAAGAAGGAGGAGACGGAGTCCGTCTTCGACCCGGACGGCTGGTTCCGGACGGGCGACATCGGGAGCTTCGACGGCGAGGGCTTCCTGACGCTCACGGACCGGAAGAAGGAGATCCTCGTCAACGCCTACGGGAAGAACGTCGCGCCGGCGCCCATCGAGGCGGCCCTGAAGATGGTCCGTTACGTCTCGTCGGCCGTCCTGATCGGGAACCGGCGGAAGTTTCTCTCGGCCCTCCTCGTGCCGAACTTCGAGCGCCTGGAGACGTGGGCCCACGAGAACGGGCTGGACTGGACGACCCGCGAGGAGCTCCTCGCGAGCCCGAAGGTGCGGGCGCTCTTCAAGCAGGCGCTCGACATCGTCAACGGCGACGAGCCGCACGAGCGCCAGATCCGCGCCTTCTCCCTCCTGACCGAGGACTTCACGACCGACGGCGGCGAGCTCACCCCCACGCTCAAGATCAAGCGCCGCGTCGTCGACGAGAAGTACCGGGACCTCATCGATCGGATGTACGCCGAGGCGGAGGAGTTCACCGGCGCGGACGCCGACGCCTGAGGGGCCCCCGCGGCCGGCGACGCGACGATCCCCTGTTCCTCGACCAGCTCGGAGCGCGCCTGCCGCTCGCGGACGTCGAGGACGGGATGATCCCTGACCCGGAACCGGAGCGGCGGCAGGGCGGCGAGCCGCATCATCCCGGCGTCGCCGGTCGGGAGCTGCGGCGCCTCGGGCACGTCGCGGAGGACCGGGTCGCGGCGCGCGGGCCGGGCGTGGTGACCCGCGTGGCGCTGGAGGTCGCAGAGGAAGCCCTTCGTCACGAGGTGGTTGCTGCCTGCCGCCGCCCCACGAAGAGGCCCGAGGCCCCGAGGAGGACGAGGATGAGGGCCTGCACCAGCGTCTTCCAGGAGACCTCCGGCCCCGAGACCGCCTTCCAGAGGAAGCCGGCGCCGGCCGCGAGGAAGAGGGCGTAGACGACGCGCATCACGGCCCGCGCGCGGGCCACGGACTCGGGCGTCGCCTTCGAGAACACCCGGTCGTAGAGGACGAGGCCCGCCACGGCGACGAGGTCGAGGGCGACGAACAGGAGCCAGAACGTCCGCCCCGCCTCCGGTCCCGCGCCCGTCCCGGCGAGGGGCTTCAGCCAGGCGCCGTAGAGGGCCCCGCCGAGCGACGAGCCGACGAGGCTCCCGAAGACGCCGTAGAGGAAGGCGTAGCCCATGAAGACGGCCTTCTTGTCCTCCTCGGCCACGAGACCGACGTAGCTGTAGTACTTCGGGTGGGCCGTCATCTCGCCGATGGAGAAGACGGCGATCCCCGCGACGAAGGTCCAGACGTTCGCCGTGAAGGCGAGGCAGAGGAAGCCGAGGGCGCCGAGGGCGATCCCCGCCACCATCGTCCGGACGGGCCGCCAGTCCTTCACGATCCGGCTGACGAGGACCTGAAGCAGGATGATCGTCCCGGCGTTGATCACGGTGACGAACTCGGCGTCGAAGCGGAAGGGGAGGCCCGCGGCGGCCAGGAGCCGGTTGGCCGGGCCGGGGTCGACGAAGTCGCGCAGGAACCAGAGGACCGACCCGAAGTTCTGGAAGTAGAGGACCCAGAAGAGCGAGTAGACGACGATCAGGAGCATGAATCGGGCGTCGCCGAGGATCATCGCGGCGCCCCGCGCGACTTCCGAGAGGCTCTTGGTGCTCGCGGGGCGGGGCGGGTCGCGGTAGGCGAAGAGGGTCGGCAGGAACATGAGGGCGCAGTAGGCCGAGGAGGCGAGGAAGACCCACCGCCACGAGAAGCCCCTCAGGATGGAGACGGCGAGGGGCGCGAGGAACGCGCCCAGATTGATCATCCAGTAGTAGATGCCGAATCCGAAGCCCGAGTTCGACTCGTCCGTCGTCCGGGCGATCGTCCCCGAGATGATCGGCTTGAAGAGGCCCCCCCCGGCGGCCATCAGGAGGAGCGAGGCGAAGACCGCCCCGTACGCCGACATGTGGCCGCTCGCGAAGTACCCGACGGAGAGGCACGAGAAGGCGACGAGGAGCATCCGGCGGTAACCGTAGCGGTCCGCCAGCGCGCCGCCGACGATCGGGACGACGTAGTTGCAGGCGTAGATGAGGCTCTGGAGGAACCCGACCGACGACTCGGTGAAGCCGAGGCCCCCTTTTGCCGTCTCCGCCGTCAGGTAGACGGCGAGGACGGAGTTCAGCCCGTAGTAGGCCGCCCGCTCGAAGAGCTCCATCACGTTGGCGACCCAGAAGACGCGCGGGAAGGAGCGGAGGAGGGGGAGCGTTCCGGCGGGGCGCTCCGCCGGAGCCGGCGCGGTCATGCGACCCCGGCCCGCTGCCAGTACCGGACGAGGCCGGTGACGTTCATGGCGAAGGGGAGCGCCGTCCGGTAGGCCTCGAGGCCGGCCTCCCCGACGCCGGCCGCGAGAAGCCGGCCGGTCATCCACTCCTCGAACGCGGGGACGATCGCCGCCTCGTCCTTCCCTTCCTCCAGGCGGGCGCGGATCCACTCGGCCCAGACCCCGAGCTCCCGTTCGAGCGCGACGAGGACGGCGTCGGCGCCCTCCACGCGGTCGAAGTGCGGCGGGTAGAGGGCGTCGGGGCGGGCGGCGCGGAGCCGCTCGATCGACCGGCCCCAGGCGGGGAGGTCGATGTCCGGGGGCGGCGTCGGCGGGAGGACCGGTCCGCCGCCGATCGCGACGCCCCCCACGTCGCCGGTGAAGGCGACGCCGTCGACGAGATAGGCGTTGTGGTGGATCGCGTGCCCCGGCGTCTCGAGGACGCGGACCCCCGCTCCGCCGAGGGGGATCGTCGCGCCGTCCTCGGTCGTCCGGAGACGGTCCGCCGGGATCGGCTCGAGGGTCCCCCAGAGCTCGTCCATCCGCTCCCGGTAGATCCGCTTCGCCGAGGCGAGGAGCCGGGACGGGTCGAGGAGGTGCGGCGCGCCCCGCGGGTGGACCCAGACCGTCGCGCCCTCCATCGCCATCCGCCACGCCGCGCCGGCGTGGTCGAGGTGGATGTGGGTGACGAGGACCGTCCGGACGTCCGCCGGCCGGAGGCCGATCGCGCCGAGCGCGGCGACGAGGTGCGGCCAGGTCGAATCGGGGCCGGTCTCGACCAGGGCGAGGTCCGACCCCGCGTCGAGGAGATAGGCGGCGATCGTCCCCTTCCGGAAGAACTCGAGGTCGAGGGTGTGGATCCTCACGGCGCCTCCCGGGAGAAGTCTAAGGCTCCGGGAGGCCGGATCCGGAGCCCCGGGCGCCGCGCCGGGCCGCCGCCGCGAGGAGGACGAGGCCGAGAGCCGACAGGACCGCTCCGGCGAGGAGCGAGGCGGGCCGGTACCGGAGTACGACGTGCCGCGCTCCCGCGGCCAGCGGCACCGCGCAGAACACGCCGCTGGCCCGGTAGACGGGCGCGGCGATTCCGTCGACCGAGCCCCGCCATCCCCGGTCGTAGCCTTCGGCCACGAAGAGCCACGCGGCGGCGGGGGCCGAGACGTCGATCGCCATCGAGCCCGACGTGCGGCTCCGGAGCACCGCGGAGGCCGGGCCGCCGCCGCCGGTCGGGGCGCCGGAGGCGTCCACCCAGGGCACTTCCGAGGCGGAGGGATCCTGCGCCGCGAGGCGGGCCCGGAACCGGCCCAGGCCCGGGTCGATCTCGGCGCGCCCCGAGGCCCAGACGCGCGGACGGGCGCCCGCGAGGGCGTAGAGGCGCCCGTCCGGGGCGTCGTACACGAGGCGAAGTTCGAGGCCGGACCGCGCCCGCTCCTCCGGGACGTCGCGGCGTCGCGCCTGGGGCTCCTCGAAGAGGAAGCGGACGTTCGCGAGCTCGAGGACACGGGGGTTCCGGGGCGCTTCGGGATCGACGGTCGAGAAGAGGGCTTCGTGGAAGCCGCCCATCTGCCGGAGGAAGCGGGACTGCTCGAGATCGTCGAGCGCGTCGTAGGAGAGGACGCTCGGAATCCCCTGGGGCAGGTTGGTCGCGGGAGGCAGCACGTAGCCGACCGGCAGGACGCGGTACGGGTCGCCCTGGGCCTTGAGGAACCGCGTCACGCCGGTCTCGAAGTAGAGATCGGCCGCGCGGACGGACGTGTGGTAGTCGAAGGACGACGGCCAGAGGTCGACGAGGACGAGCGCGCCGAGGAGGAGCGCGCGTCCCCGGGCGCGCCGCGGAAAGAGGAGGAGCAGCGCGGCCGCGGCGGCGAGGACGAGCGCGGCGCGGATCAGGCCGGGCCCGGCC
>DAOMFB010000271.1:0-4605 GCA_035429585.1 Thermoanaerobaculia bacterium | reverse complement strand
GCCGGCGCTCTTCAAGGCCCCCGGCCAGACGCCCGTCCCGTTCGATCCGATCACGCTCGCCGGTCTCGGCGGCCTCGTTTCCTTCGCAAGCTTCTCGATCGCGGACAGCCTGATCTGGCTGTTCTTCGTCGCCGCCTCGCTCTTCCTGGGACGTCTGGTCCTCCGGAAGGAGCCCCTCGCGGCGGCGGCGCCCTGGATCGTCATCTTCCTGAGCTTCGCCGGTCGGGAGAATCCGCTCTTCGAGATGACGGGGGGCGCCGTCTGCGCCACGGTCTTCCTGCTCCTCCTCCTCCGCACCGGCCTTCTCGGCCTCGCGGTCGGGCTCGGCGTCTTTCGCCTTCTCGCGACGGCGCCGATCACGCCGGACCTCTCCCGGTGGTTCGCGGGCTACGGCCTCTTCTGCCTCGCTCTCGTCCTCGCGATCGCGGTCTACGGCTTCTGGGCGGCGCGCGGCGGGGCGGTCCTCCCCGGCACCGCCTCCGACGACTGATCAGGCCGCCTTCGTCTTCTTCCGGATCCAGAGGGTCTTCGTGACGCGGGCGACCAGCTCGCCGTCCTCGGCCCGGATCTCGCCGACGTAGACCGGCTCGACCGTCTCCCCGGCGTCCGCGAGCGCCTTCACCCGGGCGATCTCCTCCGGTGGCACGCGGTAGCGCCCCGTCACGCGGCCGCGGCCCGGCCTCAGGAACTCGATCGCCGCCCTCTTGTCCCAGACGAGGTAGCCCGCTCCGAGGTGCTTCATGAGGATGAAGACGAAGAAGGGGTCGGCCATCGCGTAGAGCGACCCGCCGAAGTGGGTCCCGAAGAGGTTCCGGTTCCGGAGCCGCAGCGGCGCCGTCACGACGATCGCGTAGGGGTCGTCCTTCGGGTACGAGACGCGGATCGCCATCCCGAGGAAGGGGGGATAGAGGTTCACGAACCTCATCGCGAGGCGCTGGAAGGCGCTCGGCACCGGGGAGACGATAGCGCCAAACGAAGCGGGCGCGGCGGAAGCCCGCCGCGCCCGCGCGATCCGGCCGGGGACCGGGGCTACTTCTGGACCTCGAAGAGCTTCGAGGCGGCGACCTTCCCGTCGGCCGAGACCTCGAGCTGGTAGTTCCCGATCGGCCAGCCGGAGGGCTTGGCGACGTGGAACTCGGTCACGGCAGGGCCCGTCGGCGCGATGTCGCGCGTCTCCTCGTTCACGAGCTGTCCCTTGGCCCCGTACGTCCAGCGCGCCTTGAGGGTCACCTTCGCGGCGGCCCCTTCGGAGGCGATCGAGGCGTAGATGGTGTCCCTGGGGCCGAACGTCGTCGTCGCCTCCTTGATCTTCTTGTCCTCTCCGATCGACCGCCCGAGGGTGACGGCGGTCACCTTGAAGGGGACGGGCGTCGGCGCGACGGTGGGGACGGGCGTGGGCGGCGGGGGCGGCGGCTCCTTCTTCGCGCAGGCGCCGAGGGCGACGGCGGCGACGAGAGCGAGCAGGGCGGCGGGGCGGAGCGTCTTCATCTTGGTTCCTCCTTCGGCTCAGGCGCCGGGGATCCTCAGGACCTGCCCGGGATGAATCAGGTCGGGGTTCTTGATCTGGTCCTTGTTGGCCTCCCAGATCTCCATCCAGCGGCCCGCGTCGCCGTAGAGCTTCTTCGCGATCTTCGAGAGGCTGTCGCCGGAGACGACGGTGTAGGTCCGTGTGACCGTCTCGTCCTTGGGCGCGGGCGCCGTGCTCGAGCTGCCGCTCGCGACGTCCGAGAAGTCGGGCTCCTTTTCTTCGTCGGGTCGGGTCATGGTCTCCTCTCCTTTCCGGGCATTGCCTCGAATCCTACGTCCAGGACCGGATAGTCGCGCCAGTCCTTGTAGTCGAAGTGCCACCACTCCCACGGGTAGACGAAGAAGCCCTCCCGCTCCATGGCGACGCGCAGGAAGTCGCGGCGCTTCAGCGCCTCTTTCGGGCCCTCCTCGTACGTCACGTACGACCGCTTCGACATCTCGTCGTACGCACCCCCCATGTCGGCTTCCTTCCCCGTGTCGAGGTGGACGAGCGTCAGGTCGACCGCGCACCCGCGGTTGTGCCGCGAGCCGTCCCTCGGGTCGGCCACGAAGATCTTCTTGTCGGCCGGCGTCAGGTCCCAGAACTGCTTCGTCACCCGCCAGGGGCGGTAGCCGTCGAAAACGAGGAGCGCGTACCCCTTCTCCCGGAGCGCCCGGTTCACGCGCACGAGCGCCTCGGCCGCCGGCCGCTGGAGGAACGCCCGCGCCTCGGGGTAGAAGCGGCGCCCGAACTCGTTCCGGTCGCTCGCGTAGCGGACGTCGAGCCGGATCGTCGGGTCGAGAGCGGCGATCTCCACGAGGTCCGGGGCGCGGAGCGGGCGGCTCTCCTTCGGCGGGCCGTCCTGCCCCGCGAGGGCGAGGGGGAGAGCGAGAGCCGCCAGCAGGGAGCGCCGCACGGCCGCGGGCCCCCGCTCCGTCCCGCGCCGGCTTCTAATGCGCCGCCTCCCGGAGCCCCGACCGGACGATCTCGAGCGCCTGGCGGACCTCGGCGCCGTCGCGCGAGTTCGACAGGAGCGTGAAGACGACGTACGCCTGGCTCCACGAGCGGATCCCCGTCGTCGACATCCGGTGCTCTCCCGCGGGCAGCGGCTTCCCGACGAGGTTCCTGTCCGTGAACGACATGAAGGCGCCGATGCCGGCCGCGGGCTTCAGGTCGACGGCCTTCTTCTCCTTCTCGACCGCGCCGTCCCGGTAGAAGGCGAAGATCTTCGCCATCTCGGCGTCGAGCCCCTCCCGGGTCGACACCCATCCGTTCGCGTCCGGGTAGAACGTGGCGTCCAGCCGGACCTCCCCCGAGGGATCGAGCCAGCGGAGCACCTGGATTCCCGTCTTCGGATCGCGCGACTCCCCGAAGGTCCACCCCTTCGGGACCGCGACGGAGATCTTGCGCCCCTGGAGGACCGTGACCGATCTCTCCTCGGCCCGGGCGGCCCCGGCCGTGAGAAGAAGGAAGAGGGCCAGCGGGCGCCGGGAGCGACGCGCGATGTCGAGGATTCGCATGGGGCGGGAGCTTAACCCCTCCTGAAGCGTCCGCTTCATTCCCACGCCATTGCGCATCACGTACGGTGACCTCCGGGAGGAGTCCGATGCGCCGCCTTCATCTCACCGTCCCCGCCCTCGTTCTCTCCCTCTCCGCCGCGGCCGCGGGGCCGGCCGCCGCCCCGGCGCGCCCGATCGACCCGGCGAACCTCGACACCTCCGCGAAGCCGTGCGAGGACTTCTTCCAGTTCGCCGACGGCGGCTGGCTGAAGGCGACCGCGATCCCGGCCGACCGGGGGCGCTACGGGTCCTTCGAGGAGGTGGCCGACCGGAACCGCGCGATCCTCCGGCAGATCCTGGAGGAGACCGCGGCCAGGACCGACTGGCCGAAGGGGTCCGTCCGGCAGAAGGTGGGCGACTTCTACGCCGCGGGGATGGACGAGGCCGCGATCGAGAAGGCGGGGACGAAGCCGCTCGACCCCTGGCTCGCGAAGGTGGACGCCCTGACGTCGAACGCGGAGCTCCCGGCCCTTCTCGCCGAGCTCCACGGCCGGCGGCTCCCCGCCGGCTTCGCCCTCCGGATCGGGCAGGACCAGAAGGACTCGACGCGGTACGTTCCGATCCTGAACCAGGGAGGGCTCGGCCTCCCCGACCGCGACTACTACCTGAAGGAGGACGCGAAGTCGAAGGAGCTTCGCGAGAAGTACGCCGCTCACGTCGCGCGGACCTTCGAGATGCTGGGCGAGAAGCCCGAGGCGGCGAAGGGAATCGCGGAGGGCGTCCTCGCCTTCGAGACGAAGCTCGCGAAGGCGTCGCGGACGCGCGTCGAGATGCGCGACCCCGTGAAGAACTACAACCGGCGGACGGTCGAGGAGCTCGCCAGGGAGGCCCCCGGCTTCGACTGGAAGGCGTACCTCGCGGCCGTCGGGATCCCGGAGAAGCAGGACCTCAACGTCCGGCAGCCCGGCTTCTTCACGGCCTGCGCCGCGATGGCCGCGGCGGAGCCGCTCGCCTCCTGGAAGAGCTACCTGAAGTGGCACCTCGTCCAGAGCTCCTCCGGCCTCCTCCCGAAGCGGTTCGACGAGGCGGCCTTCGACTTCTTCGGCCGGACCCTCCGCGGCGTCCCGCAGCAGGAGGAGCGCTGGAAGCGCGTCCTCGCGGCGACCGACCAGGCGATCGGCGAGGCGCTGGGGCAGCTCTACGTGGAGAAGGCCTTCAGCCCGAAGTCGAAGGAGCGGATGCTCCTCCTCGTCGAGAACCTCCGCGCGGCGCTCCGGGAGCGGATCGAGTCGCTCCCCTGGATGGGCCCCGAGACGAAGAAGGCCGCCCTGAGGAAGCTCGCCGCCTTCGGCGTCAAGGTCGGCTACCCCGACCGGTGGCGCGACTACTCGGCCCTCGAGATCACGCGGGACTCCTACTTCGACGACGTCCTCCGCGCCCGCGCCTTCGAGGAGAAGCGGAACCTGGCGAAGCTGGGGAAGCCGATCGACCGGGCGGAATGGGGAATGACGCCGTCCACGGTCAACGCCTACTACAGCGCGAACATGAACGAGATCGTCTTCCCCGCCGGCATCCTCCAGCCGCCGTTCTTCTGGGCCG
>DAOMFB010000270.1:1233-4609 GCA_035429585.1 Thermoanaerobaculia bacterium | reverse complement strand
GCTCCTCCGCCTTTCCGTTCGGGCCGGCCTCCGGCGGCGCGACGACGACCGTCTCGCTCATCCCGGCGGTCCGAGCGGCGGCCTGGGGCGCGGCGCGAAAGCTCGCCGCCCTCGCCGCGCCGCTCCTCGGCGCGCCCGAAGGGACCGTCGCCGTCGGCGAGGGGGTCTTCACCGCGGGCGCGAAGAGCGTCCCGTGGAAGAGCGTCTGCGCGAAGCTCCCCGGCGACGTCCTCGTCGCCACGGGCGACCGGGCGAAGGACTACGACGGGACCGACCCGCGCCTCTTCGGCGTCCAGTTCGCCGAGGTCGTCGTCGACACGGAGACCGGGATCGTGACGGTCGAGAAGGTGGTGGCCGTGCACGACTGCGGGCTTCCGGTCTGGCGCACGGGCGTGGAGAGCCAGATCAAGGGGGGCATCCTCCAGGGGATCAGCTTCGCCCTCTTCGAGGAGCGGCACATCGACGGGCGGAGCGGCCGCGTCCTCAACCCGAACCTCGAGACGTACAAGATCCTCGGGGCGAAGGACACCCCCGAGGTCGTGCCGATCCTGATCGACGTCTACACCGGGAGGAACAGCACGCACACGCGCGGCATCGGCGAGCCCGCGACGATTCCGACCTCCGCGGCCGTCGTCAACGCGGTCTCGCACGCGCTCGGGGTCCGGCTCACCCGGATCCCCCTGACGCCGGCGCGGGTGCTCGCCGCGGTGGCGTCGCGCCGGAAGGAGGTGACGGCGTGAAGAGCTTCGAAAGGGTCCAGCCCCGGGACTGGAACGACGCCGTCCTCGCCCTGGAAGCGGCGCGCCAGGCGAAGGTCCCGGCCGAGGCCAAGGGAGGCGGCATCGACGTCGTCGACCGCCTCAAGGAGCGGACGGCGGCCCCCGACCGCGTCGTCGACCTCCGCCGCCTCGCCGAGCACCGGACGATCCGCCGGGACGGGGCGCGCGTGGCGATCGGCGCCCTCGTCACGCTCCGCGAGGTCGCCGAGGGGCTCCGCGCGGATTTCCCCGCCCTCGCCGACGCCTGCGCCGGGGCCGCGACGCCCCAGATCCGGAACACGGCGACGCTGGCGGGGAACCTCTGCCAGCGGCCGCGCTGCTGGTACTTCCGCTCGGCGGACTTCCAGTGCCTGAAGAAGGGGGGCGGCGAGTGCTTCGCCCGGACGGGCGAGAACACCTACCACGCCGTCTTCGGGAACGCGACCTGCGCCATCGTCCACCCCTCCGCCGCGGGGGTCGCCCTCATGGCGTACGGCGCCACCGTGGAGACGATCTCGCCCGCGGGGCCGCGCTCGATTCCGATCGCGTCGTTCTTCGTCCGGCCGGAGGAGGACATCGCGTCGGAGAACGCCCTGAAGCCGTCGGAGCTGATCGTGGAGATCGCTCTCCCGAGGACGCCCGGCCTCGTCTCGGCCTACCGGAAGCTGAAGCAGAAGCAGTCGTCCGACTGGCCCGTCGCCGACGTCGCCGTGGCGTTTCGGTCCGACGGCGGACGCGCCCGCGACGTCCGCATCGTCCTCGGCTCCGCCGCGCCGGTCCCCTTCCGGGCCTCGACGGCGGAGGCTCTCGTCGAGGGGAAGGCCATCGACGCCGCGCTCGCCGCCGCGGCCGCGGCGGCCGCGGCCGACGGCGCCACGCCCCTGGCCCTGAACGGCTACAAGGTCCCCCTCATCTCGGCGATGGTCCGTCGGACGCTCCTCGCGGCGGCGGGCCTCCCCGACGGAACCGAAAAGGCGCCCGACGCATGAGCACGCCCACGCTCCCCGCCGCCGGATCCGACCCGCCCCCGGAGTCCGAGGCCCGCTGCCGCCAGCTCCGGACGAAGATGATGCACGTGACGTCCGACTGGGAGGCGCACGCCGCCGAGCACCCGTCCGCGAGCGCGTCGTACTGGTGCCTCCGGACCATGGGGCCGGTGGGGCCGGACGACCGGCCCTGCCACCTCGCCGACTGCCGGAGCGCCCGCGGCTGCTTCGAGGCGGCGGATTAGCGCCGTCTCGGCGATCCTCCTCGCGGCGGGCGCCTCCGCCCGCTTCGGCTCGCCGAAGCTGCTGGCGGAGATCGACGGAGAGCCGATCCTCCGGAGGGTCGCGAGGGCCTTCTGCGCCGCCGGGTTCGACGAGGTTCTCGTCGTGCTGCGCCCCGACGAGGGCGACGGCCGGCAGGGTTCCGTTCGAACGGTGATCGAGGATCTCTCCCCGACGATCCGGTGCGTCGAGAACCGGGGGTGGCGGGACGGAATGTTCACCTCGGTGAAAGCCGGACTCGCGAGCCTCGACGCCCGCGCGACGCACGTCGGCGTCTCCCCCGCCGACCTTCCCTTCCTGGGAGAGGAAGCCCTTCGACGGATGAGGGACGCGGCGTCGCGGCTCGACGGGCGAACCCTGGCCGTCCCCGTCTCCGGGGGGCGGCGCGGGCATCCCCTGGTCTTCTCCACGGCGCTCGTGCCGCGGATCCTCTCCTGGCCCGACGACCGGCGCCTCTCCTCCCTCCTCGAAGATCCGGACGTCCGGCTCCTTCACCTCGAGGGCTTCGACGATGGCATCCTCCGCGACGTGGACCGCCCGGAGGACCTGAGATGAGCTCGCAGTTCTTCCGCGATCTCGCGGGCCTTCTGGAGCAGCATCCCCGACTCGCGATGGCCACGGTCGTCGCGGCCGTCGGGTCGACGCCCCGCGAGGCGGCGGCACGGATGCTCGTCCTCCCGGACGGAACGACGCGCGGGACGATCGGCGGCGGGAAGTTCGAGTCCCTCGTCCTCGAGGACGCCCGCGCGCTCCTCTCCCGCCGCGGGCTCCCCGTCACGAAGGAGTACGTCTTCCTCCCCGAGGGGAAGAACTCCTTCGGCGCCGTCTGCGGCGGAAAGGCGACCGTGATGCTCGAGATCGTGGAGCGCTCGCCCCGTCTCCTCGTCGTCGGAGCGGGTCACTGCGGGCGGGCCCTCGCGCGGGCTGCGGCGATCACCGGCTTTCAGCTGACGGTCTGCGACGAGCGGGGCGACCAGCTCGACCCGTCGGCCTTCCCCGAGGGGACCCGCCTCGTGACGGTGGCCGACGACTACGCCGATCTGCCGCTCCCCGCCCCCCCCGACTTCGTCGCCGTCATCACGCGGGGTCACGTCACGGACGGCCTGGCCCTCCGGCGCCTGCGCGGCACCCCCGTCGCCTACCTCGGGATGATGGGGAGCCGGGCGAAGCGCAAAGCCCTCTTCGACGATCTGCGCGCCGAGGGGTGGCGCGAGGAGGAGTTCGCCCGCATCCAGAGCCCCATCGGCCTCGACATCGGGGCGGAGTCCCCCGAAGAGATCGCCATCGCGATCGTGGCCGAACTCATCAGGTCGCGGCGCGGGGGGTCCGGGGGGCGCCGGTATAGCAAGC
>DAOMFB010000270.1:0-1223 GCA_035429585.1 Thermoanaerobaculia bacterium | reverse complement strand
ACCCCCCGGGGCGGGCGATCGCCGTCGCGATCGTGGCCGGGATGATCCGCCGGCGGCGTCAGCCCTTCGCCGGGACCGCCGCGTCGACGGGCGTCAGCCAGCCGTAGCGGTCGGGGACCTTCCCCTCGACGATGTCGAAGAAGGCCTTCTGGAGCTTCTCCGTCATCAGGCCGCGCTTGCCGTTGCCCACCGGGATCTTGTCGACCGAGCGGATCGGCGTGATCTCGGCGGCGGTTCCCGTGAAGAACATCTCGTCGGCCGCGTAGATCATCTCGCGCGGGATGGTCTTCTCCTCCATGTGGAAGCCGAGCTCGCGGGCGAGCTGGATGACGCTGAGCCGCGTGATGCCCGGCAGGGTCGACGCCGAGAGGGGGGGCGTGTAGAGGCGTCCCTTCCAGACGAGGAAGAGGTTCTCGCCCGACCCCTCGGAGATCCGGCCGTTGTGGTCGAGGGCGATCCCCTCGTGGTAGCCGTTGATGATGGCTTCCATCTTGATGAGCTGGCTGTTCGCGTAGTTGGCGGTCGCCTTGGCCATCGCCGGCATCGTGTTCGGCGCCACGCGCATCCAGGAGGAGCAGCAGACGTCGACCCCGTTCTCGATCGCCTCCGGTCCGAGGTACTTCCCCCACTCGTAGCAGCCGATCATGACGTCGACCGGGTTCGGGAAGGGGTTGACGCCCAGCGAGCCGTAGCCGCGATAGACGAGCGGGCGGATGTAGCACGCCTCGTAGCCGTTGGCGCGGATCGTCTCGAGCGTGGCGTGCTTCAGCTCCTCGATCGAGTACGGGATCTGCATCCGGTAGATCTTGGCCGACCAGAGGAGGCGGTCGAGGTGCTCCTCGAGCCGGAAGACGGCCGGGCCCCGCGCCGTCTTGTAGCAGCGCTCCCCTTCGAAGACGCCGGAACCGTAGTGCAGGGCGTGGGTGAAGACGTGGATCTTCGCGTCCGCGAAGTCGACGAGCTTGCCGTTCATCCAGATCTTCTTGACGCTTTCGAACGCCATCATTTCCTCCCCTCGTTCGAGGACCGCGCGAAAAAAAAAAAAAAAATCGGCGACGAGCCCGTACGAACTACTCAACCCCGACCAAGAGCGTCAGCGCGGCCACGACCGCCGTCTCCAGCCGCAGGATCCGCGGGCCGAGGGAGAACGGTCGGGCGCCGGCCTGCTCGAAGAGGAGGGTCTCGGGCCCGTCGAACCCTCCCTCCGGTCCGAGGGGGGGGGC
>DAOMFB010000269.1:0-4611 GCA_035429585.1 Thermoanaerobaculia bacterium | reverse complement strand
CCGAGACCCTCCCTTTCGCGGCAGCGACCGCCATGCTGTCGTTCGCGGCGACGGGGTGCGGCTCGCCCAGCGGCGCGAGGCGGTTCGGGTCGGAGCGCTGCGCCATCAGGGCGCGATCGCGCAGGAAGAGGAGATGGCCCGAGGCGAACTCCGCGGCCCCCGGGGAGCGGAGGAGGGCCGTCGGCTCGCCGCCGTCGACCGAACCCACGAGGACCTGGTGACCTTCGGACGGGAGCGCGCTCGCCAGCCGCGCCAGGTAGAGGAAGTGCTTCCCGTCCGGCAGGAAGAACGGCAGCCGGTGGGAGTTGTCGCCCCGCTTGCCGTCGAGCTTCGTGATCGGCTTCGAGGCGCCCCCGTTCTCGGAAACGACGTGCAGCGGACCGCCGGACGCCGGCGCGAAGACGATCACCCCCGCGGGGCTCCAGGCCCCGCCTTTCGGGTAGTCGGTGGTCGAACAGAGAATCGACGGCGGGCCGCCGGACGCTTCGATCCGCTTGAGCTTCTGATCGGCCCCGAAGCCGATGAACCGGCTGTCGGGCGACCAGAACGGATACTGGGCGCCCTCCGTTCCCGGAAGCGGCTGTGCCTCGATGGAGTCGAGGGACCGGACGTAGAGCCGGACCTTCGCGTCCGCGCCGCGGGCCGCGAAGGCGAGCTTGCGCCCGTCCGGCGAGAGAGCCGGCGGGCCGGGCTGCGTCGTGTCGACGACGAAGACCGTTCCCTCGGGCGGATTGACCGTCGCGCGGATCTCGCGCTCCTCCCGCCGGCCGCTCCGGATCAGGAGGAGCCCGAGGACGGCCGTCGTCGCGAGGAACAGCGCGGCCAGGGCCGGGAAGAGCCGGCCGGGCCGGGCGCGACGCGTCCCGCGGGCGCCTGCGTCTTCCGCCCCCCGGACGCCCGACCAAGCGAGCGTCCTCTCGAGCGCGATGCGCGACTCGCCGATGGCCTGGAGGCGCTGCTTCGGGTCCCGCTCGAGGCACCGCTCGAGGAGGCTCCTCACCGACGGCGGCGTCGACGCCGGAAGGGCCTTCCAGTCGATCGGCTCGCGGAGCACCGCGGCCAGCGTGTCGCTCACGGTCTCGCCGTCGAAGAGTCGCCGTCCCGCCAGCATCTCGAAGAGGACGACGCCGAAGGCCCAGACGTCGGCCCGCTTGTCGACGGACCTCCCCCGCGCCTGCTCGGGCGACATGTAGGCCGCCGTCCCGAGGATCATCCCCGCCGCCGTGGCCCGCGCCGTCAGCGTGGGCGACTGCGTCTGGCCGCTCGACGACCCGTCCTTCGAGGGCTCCCCCTCGAGCGCCTTCGCGAGGCCGAAGTCGAGGAGCTTGACCTTGCCGTCCCCGTTGAACTTCACGTTCGCGGGCTTGAGGTCGCGGTGGACGATCCCCTTCTCGTGCGCGGCCTCCAGGGCCTCGGCGATCTGCCGGGCGATCGCGAGGGACTCGTCGAGGGAAAGGGCGCCGCGCGCGATCCGCGCGTCGAGGCCCTCGCCTTCGACGAGCTCCATGACGAGAAGGTGGCGGGAGGACGTCGGAGACGAGCCGGGAACCTCTTCAAAGGAGTAAATGGCCGCGATGCCGGGGTGATTGAGGGCCGCGAGCGCCCGGGCTTCCCGTTCGAAACGTGCCACGCGGTCCCGGTCCTCGAAGAACTGCTCCGGCAGGACCTTGATCGCCACCTCCCGCCCGAGCCGCGTGTCCTTCGCCTTGTAGACCTCTCCCATGCCGCCGGCGCCGAGCGGGCTCACGATCTCGTGAGCGCCCAGCTTCGTCCCGGGGGCCAGGGTCATCTCAGCCCCTGGACCACGTACAGCGTGCTTCGCTGGAGGATGTAGCGCGCGGCCATCCGCTTCCCGTCGTCGCTGAACCGGAGCGTCGAGCCCTCCGTGCCGACGTAGCCGGCGGGGCTGATCGTCTTCCAGGGCTCCCTCTTCCCCGTCGCCGGGTCGAGCTTCGCGACGTCCACCGGGAAGCCGCCGGGCTTCAGGACGTAGAACTTCCCGTCCGCCGTCCACTGCGCCAGCCGCTCACCGTCGCCGAGGCCGAGGACGCGCCGCGGCGGCGCGTCCGGGTTCTTCAGGTCGAAGATCCCCCAGCCCGCCTTCTCGAGGGCGAGGAAGCTCCGGCCGTCCGGCGAGAGGAACGGCCACGTGTCCTGGCCGGTGACCCCTTCCTTCGTGATCGGCTTCGGCGCCCCCCCTTCGAGGTCCTGCACCCAGACGCGGTCCTCCTTGTCTCCCTCGGTCCCGATGAAGGCGACGCTCTTCCCGTCCTTCAGGAAGCCGACCGACTTGATCGTCCGGACCTTCCCGGCGGGGAGCTCGCGGGGACTCCCCGTCCCCGTCGGGTAGAGCACCCAGTGCGGAGAGGGCTTCTCCTTCCAGGCGACCGCGAGGGTTCCGTCCGGCGAGAGGGCGCCGAAGCCGTCGCTCTTGCCCAGCGGCGTGGCGTGCCCCCCCGCCGTCGGCCGGAGGAAAAGGTCGGGGCCGCCCGGATCCCCCTCCTCCTCCTCGAAGAGGAGCGTCCGGCCGTCGGTCGAGGCGTCGAGGAGGAAGCTCCAGGTCCGCCACGAGAGGTCGATCGGCTGGATCTGGGAGAGGTCCTGCGCGAGGAGGCCGCCGCGCATCTCCTCGCGGGAGAGGAGGACCCGGCCGTCCGGCGCGACGTCGTGGACGTAGAGGCCCCCCGCCTGGCTGAAGACGCCGCGCTCGCGCCCCGAGAGGTCGACCGCGAACAGGGCGCGGTTCAGCATCGTGGAGCCGCCGGTGAACCAGATCTCCTTCCCCCTCCAGACGAGGCCGCGGACGGTGCCGAACTCGGAGGAGAGGTGCCGCGCCTTTCCCGTCTCGATGTCGAGGACGGCGACCCGCCCCGCGTCGTCGCCCGCCGTCGGGTGGTCGACGTACGCCAGGAGCCGGCCGTCCGGCGAGAAGCGGATGTCCCCGAGCCAGCCCGGCGACTCGAGAACGACCTTCCCCTGCGGGTACTCGAGGATCGACCGCCCGCCCGCCTGGCGGATGATGGCGAACTGCCCTTTCGGCCCCCACGTGGCGTGGAGGACGCCTCCGAGAAGCGGCTTCGGCGCCAGCTCGCCGCCGAGAGCCGACCGGGCGAGCGTCCCCTCCCACTGCCACGTGTCGGCGACCTTCGGGCTCATCCGGAGCGCGAGGTCTCCCGACGGGGAGAGGTCCATGAGCTGCACGCCCCCCTGCCCGAGCGGCCGCTCCTTCGGATCGGCGATCGAGGTCGCGAAGAGCTGCCACGGCTCCCCCTGCCAGCTCGCGTCGTAGACGGCGTCGAGGCCTCCCGGCGCGAACCGCGCCCGCAGGATCCGTCCCTGCCGGAAAGAGACCTGGTGGAATCTCGGCTGCGGCGCACGCCCGACCTGGATCGCGCCGGCGAGGAAGGCGCCGAATCCCGCGAGGAGGACCGCGAGGGCGCCCGCCGCCGCCCACTTCACGACGCCCCCGCGCCGCGCCGGGACCGCCTTCCCCCCGTCGACGGCCGAGATCGTCGAGATCGACTGGAGGTCGAAGGCGACGTCCTTCATCGACTGGAAGCGGTTCTCCGGCGACTTCTCGAGGCAGTGGTGGACGAGCCGCTCGAGCGCCGGCGGCATCTGGCCCTTCGTGACCTCGAGCGCCGCCGGGTCCTCGTTCAGGATGGCGTTCATCGTCTCGACGCCCGAGGCTCCGGTGAACGCCTTGCGGCCGCTCAGCATCTCGTAGAGGACGACGCCGAAGCTGAAGACGTCGCTCCGGTGGTCGGCGCTCTCGCCCCGCACCTGCTCGGGGCTCATGTAGCCGACGGTCCCCATGACGACGCCGGCCTCGGTGTGGAGCTGCCCCCCGGCCTCCGTGGGGAGGTTCGTGTGCGGCGCGGCGGGGCCGGCCCACTTCGGCACCTGCTTCGCGAGCCCGAAGTCGAGGATCTTCACCCGGCCGTCGCGGTTCAGGAAGATGTTCTCCGGCTTCACGTCCCGGTGGACGATTCCCCGCGCGTGGGCGGCGGCGAGGCCCTCGGCCGTCTGCAGGGCGATCTCCACGGCCTTCTTCGGCGGGAGGGCCCCGGACCGGAGCCGGTCGCGGAGCGATTCCCCTTCGAGCAGCTCCACGACGAGGAAGGTCTGCTCGCCCTCCTTCGCGAAGTCGTAGATGCCCATGACGTTCGGGTGGTTCAACGCCGCGACGGCCCGCGCCTCGCGCTCGAACCGGGTGAGGAGATCCCGGTTCTCGGAAAGCGCCACCGGCAGGACCTTGACGGCCACGAAGCGGTCGAGCTTCAGGTCGCGGGCCTTGTAGACCTCCCCCATGCCGCCCGCGCCGATCTGCGCGACGATCTCGAAGTTCCCCAGCCGGGTTCCCGCGGGAAGCGTCATTTCGGTCTCGTCCTCCGCCTCTGGGCGCCCGCTCCAAGCGGGCTGTTGATTTCGAAAGCTCTGCGCTTCGCGCCGCGTTCGAGGGGTTTCTTGGAAGGTCCTGCCTTGAGATTGAGTCTATCCCGCTTTCAGCCGGAATTCTGCTTGTCCCTGACAGGTACGAGGGCGCGGGCGGCTCCGGCCCCGATTGCTTCCGCCCGCCGGATGCGCGAGGCTCCCGCGACCCCCGAACGA
>DAOMFB010000268.1:0-4617 GCA_035429585.1 Thermoanaerobaculia bacterium | reverse complement strand
GGGTTGCGCGCGGGCGCCATCGTCGGCATGGGCATGCCGCAGCAAGTGCCACTGCGGCGCAGCCTCGCGCGCGAACAGGTGCGCTCGCGTCTGGTGGTCGCGGGCAATGCCGCCCACAGCCTGCACCCGGTCGCGGGGCAGGGTTTCAATCTGACGGTGCGCGATCTGGCGGGGTTGGCGCAGTGTCTGCGCGAGGGTGCGCGTGCGGACCGTCTCGCGCAGGGGCGCGAGCAGGAGGTCCGCGAGGCGCGCGAGGCCCCGAGGCTCCAGCGGAGCGTGAGGCCGAGGGCGTCCCACCGCTCCGCGCGCGCCGCCTCGTCCGGGTCCGCGGCTTCGATCCGTTCCACGAGGAACCGCAGCCCGCCGTCGCGGGCCCCCGCGGGAAGGGCGGCCCGGAGCCACGCGAGGTGATCGACGCCGGCGTCGGCGAGCGTCCGCTCGGGGAGGAACGGCAGGAGGCGGGACAGGGCCGGCACGAGCCGCTCCGGCGCCGCCGCCTCGTCCCAGGCGATGGAGACGGCCGCCCCGTGCCGCCGGGCCAGCCAGCGCGCCATCCCCCACGAGAAGTCCATCGTCAGCGAGGTGCCGCCGATCCCGACGCCGTGGAAGTCGTTGAGGACGGAGAGGTCGGCCCCTTGCCGGGCGAGCTCCGCCATCCGGCCGGGGACCCTCCGGAGGACGGCCTCGGCGTCCTTAAGGTCGCGGCGCCTGCGAGGGAAGGCGCGTAGGAAGAGCGCCGCGTCGTGGAGCCGCGCGAGGTGGAGCGGCTCTTCGATCCGCGAGACGGCGACCTGCGGAATCAGCCCGGGGGCCCGGCCCCCCGCGGGGCGGTCCCGGACCGCGCGCTCGAACCGCCGGACGCGACGCTCCACGGGCGGGAGCTTAAGGCGTTCCGCCGGGGACGAACTCGGCGAGCACCGGCGGCGGGCCGGGATGCGACAGGAGGGCGAAGGCCGCGCGGAGGATCCGCGTCTGGAGCGCCGCGTCGTCCGGCCGCCCGAGGGGAGCGCCGAGCGGAAAGTCGGCGAAGAGGGCCCGCGGCGTCCGGACCTTCTCCGTCACCTCCCGGAGGACCGAGAGCGAGGTCGTGGCGATGCCCCGCCGCTCGAGCTCTCCCGCGACCAGACCGACGGTCTGGTGGCACATCGGTCAGAGGGGGACGAGGAGGGCGACGTCGACGCCGTCGACGGCGAGAAGGCCGGCGGCCTCCGGAGCCGTCGCAGCGAGAAGCCGCCCGGGGGCCGTGATCGACCCCATGAACGAGAGGTGCCGCCGGTTCAGCGCCCCGATCTCGCCCCGGGCCGCCATCTCGCGGAGGCGGTCGAGCGGGAAGCCGAGGTTCCGGTCCCTCCGGAAGAGAGACGCGTCGAAGGCGTCGGACCTGTGCGCGATGCCGAGCGCCGAGACGTCGGCGTCGGACGGGATCTCGCGAAAGGAGACGTCGCCCCCGCGGATCGACTCGTCGAACGGCTCCTGGCCGGGGGCGTAGACGGCGCCGGTCGTCACGAGGGCCACCCGCGCCGCGTCGAGCGGCCCGGCGGGAACGGCGAACGGGACCGGGTCGAGCGCGCGGTAGCGGTACGTCGCCATGAAGAGGCGGTTCCTGAGGGAGAGGTCGGCGAAGCGTGCCACGCGGCGAGTATGGAAGAATTTGGCCATGACGTTCGCCGCGCTCCTCGTCCTCGCCCAGCTCGCCTCCTCCCACGCCGGCGCCGCGCCGCCGGCCGTCGACGGCCCCACGGCGGCCGGCGGCCTCTCCTGGACGCTTCCGAAGGGGTGGACCGGCGCGCCGGCTTCCTCCATGCGCGTGGCGACCTACCGGACGCCCGCGGCGCCGGACGACGCGGAGGGGGGCGAGGTGGCCGTCTTCTACTTCGGGCCGGGGCAGGGAGGGGGCGTCGACGCCAACGTCGAGCGCTGGTTCGCCCAGATGACCCCCGAGGCCGGCGGGAAGAAGCCGGCGCGCTCCCGGATGAACGTGGGCGACATCCCGGTCACGCTCTGCACGGCCGAGGGGACCTACACGGGCGCCATGGGGATGGGCGCCGCCCCGTCGGCGCCGAAGAAGGGCTTCGTCCTCGAAGGGGCCATCGCCGAGGGCCCGGCCGGGGCGGTCTTCTTCAAGCTGACCGGCCCGAAGAAGAGCGTGGCGAAGGCGAAGCCCGCCTTCGAGGCGCTCGTGAAGAGCCTCCGAAGGGCACCGTAGGCCCGCGGGGCGCGAGCCGCCTCACGACAGGCCGAACAGGGCGTCGTAGGGCGTGGGGCCCTCGCGGCGGACCACGCCGTGCTCCGGGTTGGCCGCGAAGTGCGAGAGGAGCTTGAAGATCGTCTCCGTCTCGGCCTCCGCGTCGACGGCCCGCGCGATCTCCTCGGCCGTCCGGAAGTGGCGCGTCCGGGCGCGAAGCTCGGCGAGGACCTTCCGGTGGAGGTCGAGGACGGCCGTCGCGGCCTTCTTCCCCGCCTCCACGCCGGGCTGGTGGTACGCGTTGATCCCGACGAGCGAGGCGTAGAGGCCGACCGTCCGCTCGTAGAGGGCGATCAGCATCCCCACGGAGCGGGGCGAGACGTCGGGAAGCGTGATCGTGATCGACGGCCGCCCCTTCTCCGCGAGAGCTTTCCGGGTTCCGAGGAGGAAGCCGAGGAGGTAGTCGCCCGAGGTCACGTCGACCTCCACGGCCAGGGACGGCTTGCCGTCGGCGCGGTCCTTCGCCACCTCGAGGAACGTCACGAAGAAATTCGCGATCCCGTCGCGGAGCTGCTGGACGAAGGCGTGCTGGTCCGTCGAGCCCTTGTTCCCGTAGACCGAGAGCCCCTGCTCCACCGTCCGGCCCGCGAGGTCGGTCTCCTTCCCGAGCGACTCCATGACGAGCTGCTGGAGATAGCGCGAGAAGAGGAGGAGCCGGTCCTTGTAGGGGAGGACGACCATGTCCTTGCGCCCCCGCCCCTCCGTCTCGCGATACCACGCGAGGGCGAGGAGGGCGGCGGGGTTCCGCGCCACGTCGGGGACGCGCGTGGCCTGGTCCATCGCGGCCGCGCCTTCGAGCAGCGCGGCCACGTCGATCCCCTGGAGCGCGGCCGGGAGGAGGCCGACGGCCGAGGTGACCGAGGTCCGCCCGCCGACCCAGTCCCACATCGGGAACCGGGCGAGCCACTTCTCCCGCACGGCCGCGCCGTCCAGCTCGCTCCGCCCCCCCGTGACGGCCACGGCATGGCGGCCGAAGTCGAGGCCGGTGCGGCGATACGCCTCCTCGGCGACGAGCATCCCGTTGCGGGTCTCCTTCGTCCCTCCCGACTTCGAGATGACGACGGTCAGCGTGACGGCCAGCCCCCCGGAGGTGGCGATCCGGCCGAGCTCGCGGAGGAAGCCGTCGGGATCCGTGTTGTCGAAGAAGAAGGGGCGGAGCCGGTCGGTCGGCGACGCGAGCGCGTCGGCGAGGAACTGGGGGCCGAGGGCCGAGCCGCCGATCCCGACGACGAGCAGGTTGCGGAAGCGCGGCCCCTTCGGGGGCGCGATCCGTCCGGAGGAGACGTCGGCCGCGAACCCCTTCACCTGCGCGATGGTCGACTCGATGACGGCGCGGATGGCGGGGTCGGGGGCGAGCTCGGGGGCGCGGAGCCAGTAGTGCCCCACCCGCCGGTTCTCGTCGGGGTTGGCGACGGCCCCGTGCTCGAGCGCCTCCATCGCGGCGAACGCCTGCGGAAAGCCCCGGCCGATCAGCGGGTCGCGGGCGAGGGCGTCCTCGGGGAGCGAGGCCTTCGAGAGGTCGACGGCCACGCCGAGGGCGGGGAGGTGAAGCGACAGGGCGCGGTAGCGGAGCCACGGCGATCCGGACACGGCGAGCCTCCTGCGAGCCCCCCATTTAAGCACCCCGGGCACGATCCGGAGCGGTTTGGCACAATCCCGTCCGTGGGGGGCTGCACGAGCTGTTCGCTCGGGACGCTGGCGAACCCCGGCGGAAACTACGTCGGGGTCCGGCTGGCCGACGCCGAGGACGGGAAGACGACCCTCGTCTTCACGGGCGAGGTGCAGGTGAAGGCCGGGGAGCGGGTCATCGTGGAGTCCGACGGGGGACCGGAGTTCGCCGAGGTGACGACGACGACGCCGCTCCTCGCGAAGGCGTGTTCGGCGAAGAAGGCGAAGCGCTTCCTGCGCCTCGCCTCCGACTCCGAGTACGCGGACTACGCGGAGCGTCTCGACCTGCAGCGGGAGGCCAGGAACTTCGCCGAGGCCTTCGTCGCCGAGCGGCGCCTCGAGCTGAACGTCGTCAAGGCGTCGGTCGGCTTCGACCGCCGGAAGATCGTCCTCCTCTTCACTGCCGACAAGAAGGTCGAGACCCGCGAGCTGGCCCGGGCCGTCTCCGAGAAGTTCGAGATGCGCACGGACGTCCGGATGATGGGCGTGAGGGACGAGACGAAGCTCCTCGGAGGGATCGGGTCGTGCGGCCTGACCCTCTGCTGCTCGACCTGGCTCCGGGGATTCCACCCGGTCGCGATCAAGATGGCCAAGATGCAGGGGATCACCCCGAACCCGGCGAAGCTGACGGGGCACTGCGGCCGGCTGAAGTGCTGCGTGGCGTACGAGCTGGAGGGGGGCATCGAGGCGGCGCGCCGGATGGG
>DAOMFB010000267.1:0-4627 GCA_035429585.1 Thermoanaerobaculia bacterium | reverse complement strand
CACGGCACCGCTCTTCATCCGCGTCTTCCTGATCTTCCTTGCCTTCCAGCAGGCGACGGCCCCGCACCAGGACCCGCAGAACCTGCGGACGCCGCTCCTCGTCGGGTTCTTCCTCGCCGGGCTCGTCATCCACGGCACGCTCCAGCAGTGGTGGATCGCCCCGGTCCTCGGCCGGCTCTCCGAGATGCCGCTCTTCTTCGGCGCGGTCGCCCTGACGGCCTTCAACGACAACGCGGCGATCACGTACCTCGCGACGCTCGTCCCGGGCTTCACGGACGCGCTGAAGTACGCCGTCGTCGCGGGAGCGGTCGTGGGAGGGGGCCTCACCGTCATCGCGAACGCCCCGAACCCGGCCGGACAGGCGACCCTGGGCAAGTACTTTCCGGAGGGGGTCTCCCCGCTCGGCCTCTTCCTCGGCGCGCTCTTCCCGACGGTCGTCATGGCGGCGGCCTACCTGTTCCTGCCGTGACGCGGACGGCGCCGCGCAGACGCTAGAATCGCGTCCCGGGATGCCCGCCGACTTCGCCCACCTGCATCTCCACACGCAGTACTCCCTTCTCGACGGGGCGAGCCGCGTCAAGGACCTGATCCACCAGGTGAAGGCCCTCGGGATGGACGCCGTCGCGGTGACCGACCACGGAAACATGTTCGGGGCGTACGAGATCCAGACGGCGGCGCTGGATGCCGGGGTCAAGCCGATCCTCGGCGTGGAGGCCTACGTGGCGCCCGGCTCCCGGTTCGACCGCGAGTCCGTGAGGACCGTCGACGGCGAGGGGAACAACTACCACCTGACGCTTCTGGTCGAGACGTCCGAGGGGTACCGGAACCTGACGCGGCTCGTCTCGGAGGCGTTCCTCACCGGCTTCTACTACAAGCCGCGGATGGACTGGGAGCTGCTCGAGAAGTACCACGCCGGGCTCATCGCCCTCTCCGGCTGCCTCAACTCCGAGGTCTCGAAGCGGCTCTTCGCCGGCGACTTTTCGGGGGCGAAGGCGACGGCGCTCCGGTACCGGGACCTCTTCGGGAAGGACCGCTACTTCATCGAGGTGATGGACCACGGACTGCCCGAGCAGCGCAAGATCCTCCCCGACCTCTTCCGCCTCTCGAAGGAGACGGGCATTCCCCCGGTGGCCACGAACGACGCGCACTACCTGACGCGGGACGACGCCCCGGCGCAGGACGTCCTCCTCTGCATCGGGACCGGGAAGACGCTGAACGACCCGCGGCGGATGAGGTTCTACAACTCCGAGTTCTACGTGAAGAGCCCGGCCGAGATGTCGGAGGCCTTCCGGGGATGGTCGGTCGAGTCCGTCCGCAACGCCGGCGCCGTGGCCGAGCGGGTGCAGACGGGGGTGATCGTCGACACGGGGCTGAAGATCCCGACGTTCCCGGTTCCCGAGGGGTGCGGCGAGCCCGACGAGTACCTCGAGACCCTCGCGCGGGAAGGGCTCGAGCGGCGGCTCGGCCGGCTGGCCGCGGACTTCGCGGCAGGGCGGACGCGCCACCGGCGCGAGGAGTACGAGGAGCGGCTCACGTGGGAGCTGGGCGTCATCCGGAAGATGGGGCTCTCGAGCTACTTCCTGATCGTCTGGGACTTCATCAAGTTCGCCCGGGACAGCGGGATCCCGGTCGGCCCCGGCCGGGGAAGCGCCGCCGGCTCGCTGGCCGCCTGGGCGCTCGGCATCACCGAGGTGGACCCGCTGGCGTACGACCTCCTCTTCGAGCGCTTCCTGAACCCGGACCGGATCTCGATGCCCGACATCGACGTCGACCTCTGCGAGCGCCGGCGCGGCGAGGTCATCGAGTACGTCCGCCGGAAGTACGGGCGGGAGAACGTCGGCCAGATCATCACCTTCAACTCGATGAAGGCGCGGGCGGTCATCCGGGACGTGGGGCGGGTCCTCGAGGTGCCGCTGCCGGAGGTGAACCGGCTCTGCTCGATGATCCCGGCCAGCCCGGGGAAGCCCGTGACGCTGGCCGAAGCGCGCCGGACGGTCAAGGAGCTCTCGGACACTCTGCGCGACAACGAGAGCTACCGCCGCCTCTTCGACCTCGCGGAGAGGCTGGAGGGCGTCTCGCGGCACGCCGGGGTCCACGCGGCCGGGGTCCTCATCGCCCCCCGGCCCCTCGTGGAGTACCTGCCGCTCTACCGGAACAACAACGACGAGATCACGACGCAGTTCGAGATGAAGTCCGTCGACCGGATGGGCCTCCTGAAGATGGACTTCCTCGGGCTGATCACGCTGACGATCCTCGAGGACGCCCTGAAGTTCGTCGAGAAGAGGAGCGGAACGCGCCCGGACCTCACGGAGATCCCGCTCGACGACCCGGAGGTCTACCGGCTCTTCGCGGACGGGCGGACGGACGGCGTCTTCCAGTTCGAGTCCTCCGGCATGCGGGACCTCCTGCGGCGGTCGAAGCCGGAGGTCTTCGAGGACCTCTGCGCCCTGAACGCCCTCTACCGGCCGGGGGCTCTCGACGCCGGCACCGTGGAGACCTACATCGAGCGGCGCCGCGGGAAGGCGTTCGACTACCCGCTGCCGAAGCTCGAGCCGATCCTGAAGGAGACCTACGGGATCCTCGTCTATCAGGAGCAGGTCATGCGGGCGGCGCGGGAGGTGGCCGACTACACGCCGGGCGAGGCCGACAAGCTGCGGAAGGCGATCGGCAAGAAGGACGACGCCCTCCTCAAGGCCGAGGGGGACAAGTTCCTCCGGAAGGCCGTGGCGGCCGGGACGCCCCGGAAGAAGGCCGAGGAGCTCTGGTCGCTGATCCTTCCCTTCGGCCGGTACGGCTTCAACAAGTCCCACTCCGTCGTCTACGCCCTCCTCGCCTACCGGACGGCCTGGATGAAGGCCCACTACCCGGTCGAGTTCCTGGCGGCCACGCTGACCGCGAACTCCGGCAAGTCGGACGACGTCGTGAAGTACGTCAACACCTGCCGCGAGATGAAGATCCCCGTCCTGCCGCCCGACGTGAACGCCTCCGAGTTCTCCTTCACGCCGGACGGCGCGGCGATCCGCTTCGGCCTCGGCGCCGTCAAGGGCGTGGGGGAGGGCGCCGTCGCCTCCATCCTCGAGGCCCGGTCGGGGGAGGGGGCGTTCCGCTCCCTGACCGACTTCTGCTCGCGGGTGGACCTCCGGCTCAACAACCGGAAGGTCATCGAGGCGCTCGTCAAGTCGGGCTCCTTCGACTCGCTCGGCAAGAGCCGGGCGGCCCTCCTCGCCGGGCTCGACAGCGCGATCGAGGTGGCCGGCGCGCACCGCGAGGCGAAGAGCTCGTCGCAGAGCGTCCTCTTCGAGGTGGCGCCGGAGGCGGCGCTCACGGACCGGTTCCCGGACCGGCCCGAGGCGCACGCCGAGGAGAAGATCCGGCACGAGAAGGAGACGCTCGGCTTCTACATCACCGGTCACCCTCTCGCCCGGTACGAGGAGGAGATCCGCCTCTTCGGCGACACGACGGCCGAGACGGCGCACGAGCGGATCGACGGGCCGGTGCGCCTCGTCGGCATCGTCGCGGCGCTGAAGAAGGCCCAGATCAAGAAGGGGCAGAACGAGGGGAAGATGATGGCGAAGGCGGTCCTCGAGGACCTGACGGGAAGCGTCCCCGTGACGATCTTCGCGGGCCTTCTCGAGAAGGTCGGCTCGTGGCTGGAGCCGGGGCGGCCGGTCCGCGTCACGGGCACGGTCCGCTCGTCCTTCACCCCCGGGAAGCCCGCGCCGGAGGAGGGGGAAGGGGGACCGGTCCCCGTCGAGATCATCGCCCGCGAGATCGAGGCGCTCGAGGGCCTCCGCGAGCAGAGCGCCCGGGAAGTCCTCCTCGTCGCGACGATCCCGGAGACCCTCGACGAGACCTTCGCGGGCGTGAAGGAGGCGCTCGAGACCTCCCCCGGGAACGTCCCCGTCTCGTTCGAGCTGCGCCGGGCCGGCCACTTCGAGGCGCGGGTGAAGCTCGGCCCGCGGTACGCCGTGAAGCCGACGCCGGAGCTGACGGCGCGGCTCGAACACCTCCTCGGCCCCAAGTCCGTCCGCTACCAGTACGCCGCGCCGTAGGATCCCGGAAGGAGACGTCGATTCCGACGAAGGAACGCGAGCGGTCGGCGGTGCTCGCCGCGGTCGGCCGCGGCGCGGTGGAGGCGGGCCTGACGGTCCACCTGGTGGGCGGGGCGGTCCGGGACCTCCTGCTCGGGCGGGCGTCCCGCGACCTCGACGTGGCGGTGGAGGGGCCCGCGGGCGCCGTGCCGGAATTGGCGGGCCGCCTCGGTGCCCGGCCGGGGTGGCGGCTCGAGGCGTCGCCCCCGCGCTTCGGGACGGCCACGCTGGCGGCCCCCGGCGGCTTCCGGGTCGATCTCGCGGCGACGCGGACGGAGACGTACGCGCGCCCCGGAGCCCTCCCCGCGGTCGCGGCGGGGGCCGGGCTCCGCGGGGACCTCGGGCGGCGCGACTTCACGATCCCCGCCCTGGCGAAGGAGATCGGACCGGACGGCTCTCTCGGCCCGCTCGTCGACCCGTTGGGGGGAGGGCGCGACCTCGGGCGCCGGATCCTGCGCCTCCTCCACCCCGGTTCCCTGACGGACGACCCGACGCGGGCTTTCCGGGCCGTGAAGTACGCCGCCCGCCTCGGCTTC